>PKYX01000096.1 GCA_003132825.1 Acidobacteriaceae bacterium | reverse complement strand
CCTCGGCTCGCCGCGACATCCGGCTAACGCGTCAGATGGAACACGCTTTCCAGGTGATAGGTCTGCGGAAACAAATCTACCAAATGGGCCTGCTCCACGCGGTAGCCTGCAGCCAATAAACGTCCCAGATCGCGGGCCAGAGTCGCCGGATCGCACGACACGTAGATGAGGCGAGGCGCTCCCCATTCCACCAAACTGTTCAGGACTCCCGTTTCCAACCCGCTGCGCGGCGGGTCGAGCACCGCCAAGTCGGCCCGCACCTTGCCCGAAGCTTTCTGCAAGTACTGTTCGCTGGTGGCTCGAACTGCCTTCACATTCGGAGGCGAATTGTGGACCAGATCAGCGTACGAAATCTGTGACGATTCCACCGCGATGACCTGGGCGAATCCTCGGGATAGGACCGAGGAGAAGAGTCCGGTGCCGGCGTAGAGATCGAGCGCAACTGTACCGGCGTAGCCGTCGCTCACCAGGCCCACCAACTCCTCCACCAAATGTCGATTTACCTGGAAAAACGCCCCCGCACTCACGCGGTACGCTGCCCGCTCGGTACGGTAGACAAGTGTCCCCGCTCCAGACACTCCAGTCTGCCTGGGCTGACCGCTGTGTTGCTTGGATGGGAGCGGAGAAGAGTTTTCGAATACGACCACACCTGCAACTTGCGGAAGGGTTGCCTGAAGTTCCTCCGCCAATTGCTGCCCCGGCGCGGGAAGGTCGGGGCCAACATACAGTTCGACCAGGAGCTGCGAATCCTCAGCATCGGCAAAGAACTCGATCTCATAGAGCCCGCGCGCCGTTTGCCCAGCGCGCCCCCATTCCCAGAATGCGGCAATCGCCCGGTTGATCAGCGGCGAACTGATCGGGCAGTCCTCAACCGGCAGCAGCTCGTGAGAGTTGAACTTGAAGTAGCCCAGCTCGAATTTCGGCACCGTCTGAATCTTCAAGCGGCTCCGGTTGCGATAGTTCCAGGGCGGAGAGGGATGAATGCCGAGCTCCAGGTTCAGTTCCAGCTTGGCGATCCGCCGAAGGTTCTCCTGCAGAATCGAGGCCTTCATCGCAAGCTGGTACTGGTATCTTGTGTGCTGATAGTGGCAGCCGCCGCAGCGCTGAAAATACGGGCACAACGGTTGGATGCGTTGGGCGGATTCTTGCACCACCTTCTCCATGCGCGCGCGCACAAAGCCCGGCTTCTGTTCAACCAGCGTGGCGTCTATTTGTTCGCCTGGCAGAACGAAGGGTACGAACACCCCCTTGCCGGGGCCAAGTTCATCGGCAGGCAAACGAGCCAGCCCATCCCCTCCATACACGAGTTTTTCGATGGTGAGATTCAAGGAATGATTCTATGCCAGGCAAATCGACGCGGCGGGAAACGAGCAGCCACGGGCTTGGCGTTTCAAAGGTAGAACAAGCTCAGCCTCGGGATTCCGTATTTCTCGAGAAGGCGCTTGTGTACGTACTGTTTCTGCAGTTGATCGATTTGCGCCGGCGGCATTTTTCGTCGGTAAGGAGCCATGGCGCGGTCCGCTTCCGCACGCACCGCGACAATCTCGTCGTCGGAGGTCGCAGCCAGCAAGACGGCAAACAATTTTTCCTCCATCACGGTAAGCCGCCGCTCGAGGTCCTCCAGACGCGGCAAGTCCTTCCTCTCCAACACTGCGGCAAGTTCGCGCAGAGTCATTGCCGTTTCTCCGGCCAAGGCTTGCCCGGAGATTCCTTTGCGCTCCGGCAGCTTCGCAGCGTCCAGTTGTTGCGCGTTGCGGTGGAGAAAAGCCGCAATTTCAGCGGCCTCAAACCCGGGCGGCTTCGGGGTTTCACTCCCGGGACGGACGCCGCCCACTGCGGCCTCCTTCATTTCCTCCGCTGCCGCCAGAACTTCTTGCGCGCAATATGCCAGGCTGTTCACCTTGCGTTTGGACGGTCGCTTTTCATAGCGCGCAAATGCCGCAGCAATGCCGCGCAGCGCGGCCTCGAGGGGAATGCCCGCTTCTTTCCAGGTCTCGATCAGCGCCCAGTCCAAGGCCGAGAGCAACAGACTCCCCCCCCGGCATTGCTGAAACTGCTCCTCGATTTCGGTGAAATAATTGAAGTAGTTGTCCACGGCGAATCAGCGGGAATGTGGTTTGCCGGGCCAGGGTTTGGACCGCGGCCGCTCGGGCGGAGGAGAGGTGTTGCGCTGCGCCTTGGCGGGCGCAGGATCACGGACCGGCTTAGCGACTGCGTTCCGCTCCCAGATAATGCGTAAGCCCTCGAGGGTAAGGAAATCATCCACCTGTTTGATGTATTTCGATCCGGTACCAATCAGCGAAGCCAATCCTCCGGTCGCGACCACGCTGGTTTCCTGGCCCATTTCCTCTAGCAGCCTCGCGAGAATCCCATCCACCAGGCCCAGATAGCCGAAGTAGAGACCAGACTGCAGGCTCCCGACGGTCGTCCGTCCGATGATGGACGCCGGCTTTCGCATATCCACCCGAGGCAGGCGCGCGGTGCGCTCAAACAGAGCATCGGCCGAGATCCCGATGCCCGGACAGATCACGCCGCCCTCGTACTCTCCTTTGGCGGAAACGCAATCGAAGGTGGTCGCTGTTCCGAAATCGACCACGATGCATGGGCCGCCATACTTCATGAACGCTGCCACCGAATTCACAATACGATCCGCGCCCACTTCTGCCGGATTGTCGTAGAGGACTGGCATGCCGGTCTTCACTCCTGGCTCGACAAAAAGGGGCTTGCTGTTGAAGTAGGTCTCACACACCTCGCGCAACGTAGAATCCAGCGGCGGAACTACCGATGAAATGATGATCCCGCGAATTTCACTGGCCTCCAGCTTGGCCATCGCGAACAAATTGCGGAAAAGCACGCCGTACTCGTCCACGGTCTGCGTAGCGATGGTCGCCACACGCCAATTCGCCATCAATCGCTCATAGTGAGGCGACTCGACGGCCGCGCCGCCGTTGTGCGCGGCTTGAACCTTCGCCTCCTGCGCGAAGACGCCCAGCACCGTATTGGTGTTCCCCACATCGAGAACTAGAAGCATGGAAATTATGCCGGCTCGCCGGAATTCATTTCGGCCTGACCGTCCCGCTTAGCACAACCCGCAGTCCCTCGGCGGTTTGCAGTCGTAGGAACCCGCGGGTGTCCAGGCCTTCGGTCACGCCCTCAAACCCGCCATTTTCCTCGACTTGCACCTGCTGCCCGCGCACCGAAGACGAGCGCTCCTGGAAACGTTGCAAAATCGATTCTTGCGCACCCGGTTTGGTCAGCAGATCACGATACTCGCGGTCCAGCGATTTTAACAAAGCCGCGCAGAGTTCGGCCCGAGACCACTCGCGGCCCGTGGCGATTCGCAAAGACGTAGCGATGGGCCGCAGTTCCGCCGGAAAACTCGTCTGGTTCACATTGATTCCGATTCCGACCACCAGGTGACGCACACGCGTTGCTTCCGCATTCATTTCCGTCAAAATGCCGCAGAACTTCTTCCCCTCAATCAGCACGTCATTCGGCCATTTCAAATCCAGCGCAACCCGGGAATCGATCTGCCGTACTGCCGCCTCGACCGCCAGCCCGGCCGCCAGCGAAAGAATCAGCGCATCCGAGGGCGGCAACGCGGGCCGCAGCAGCACAGAGCAGTAGATTCCGGACTGCGTGGATTCCCAGGAATGCCCACCTCGACCTCGTCCCGCAGTTTGTTGCTCGGCCAGGAAAACGCTGCCTTCGGGCGCCCCGGTGCCGGCCGCCTCCATAGCCGCGAGGTTGGTGGACCCAATCTTGAAATAGTGGTGAACGTGCTGGCTGAAGATTGTGCCCCGCAGCAGAGGCAGCAGCAAGTCCGGCAGCAGTAGGTCCGGCACCGCTTTCAGACGATAGCCGGTGGCCGGGTGCCCGGCAATTTCCACACCCAGCGTGCGCAGCTGTTGCACCAGCCGCCAGACTTCCGAGCGGCTGGCGCCGAGTTCTTCTGCAATCTTGGTACCGCTGACCACGACCGTGGCGTGGTCCACCAGGAGCTGGATAATTTTCCCCAGACGACGATCGGTTCTCTGGGGCGTGGGATTGCGCGTCCCCGCCTTGTGTGGGGCCAGCACTCGTACCTTTGCCTCCCGGCTTGTCGATGCTTTCCTGATCCGGGAATTATGCGGTACGCGAGCCGAAACCACAATCGCCGGCGATTGCCGGCCACCGGGCTAGCTGGATTTGCTTAGGCCGGCGCAATCCGCAGGCTCAAGTCGACCGCCGGGGCCGAATGGGTGAGCGCGCCCACCGAAATAAAGTCCACTCCGGTTTCGGCGTAACTGCGGACATTCGAGAGGGTAATGCCTCCCGAGCATTCCAGCGGAATACGCCGCTCCATCCGGGAGACGCGGTCGACCGCGCGTCTCACCTCCTCGGTCGGCATGTTGTCGAGCAGAATGGCCTCGGCGCCGTATTCCAGGGCTTCCTCCAACTCGAGCGGCGAGCGCACTTCCACTTCGATCGGCTGCGTCCCCCGCCGGTTGTGGTGCACCCGTTCGAGCACGGGCACGATTCCGCCGGCCAGAGCGATGTGGTTGTTCTTGATCAGCACCCCATCGGACAGATCCAGCCGATGATTCTGTCCGCCACCGCAACGCACCGCATATTTATCCAGCATGCGCAGGCCGGGCGCGGTTTTGCGAGTGTCGAGGATTCTCGCCTTGGTGCCGGAGACTGCGTCGACGAACTGACGAGTGAGTGTGGCAATCCCGCTCAGCCGCTGCAGGAAATTGAGAATCACGCGCTCGCAGGAGAGAATGACCCGCGCATTGTGCCGGATCACGGCCGCGGGCTGTCCGCTATGCATGCGTACGCCGTCGAAGGCTTCGGGATGGCTGGTCACCTCATAGTGCGAGATCACCGCCCCGTCGAGAGCCGCGTAAACATCCAGGATGCGCGGAACGCACCCGAGGCCCGCCAGAATGCATTCCTGTTTGACCAGAATGGTCGCCGCGGCCCGCTGGTTGGCATCAATACAGGCGTAACTGGTTGCGTCGCGCGTAGCCCGATCTTCGAGCAGCGCGTTTTCTATGATGGCGGCAATACGCCGACTATTCCAGTCCATAACGATTGTGCGGGGAACGGGCGCCTAGCCCGTCCAACTCAGTCGGCGGGCGAGAACCCGGTTCTCGATCGTTTCAACATCCCAGCTCTTGTAGCTTACTCTTGGTCGTGCCCTGTAGTATCTGTAACTCCTGTGCCCGCTTGCGAATCCCTTCGACGACCTGTGCCGGAGCCTTGGCGAGGAACTGTTCGTTCGCTAGCTGCCGCTGACCGTTGGCGATTTCTTTCTCGATTTTCTCCAACTCTTTTCTCAGCCTCTCGCATTCGGCAACACTGTCGATCTTTTTCTCATAGACCACGTGCACGTCGAAACGCGTCGTGCTGCGCGAGGGAGCCTGCGTTGCCTTCGACTCTTCGACACTCGTGATGCTTTCCACGTGCGCCAGCCGTCGGATCGCCTCCTCATTCTGCATGATGGAGGCACCGGTTTCCGGGTCATGGGCGAACACTTCCACCGGAACCCGGGCCTTCATTTCCACCTTGAGTTCAGCCCGCAGGTTGCGGATACTGACAATCAAATCCTGCAGGATTGCCATCTGCGTTTCGGCAGTAGGATTCACGTGGCTCAGATCCGGTTGCGGGAACCCGGCCAAGGCGATCGACTTGAGTGGCGGCGCGCCCTCATACATCGCCTGCCAGATTTCTTCGGTGATGAACGGCATCACCGGGTGGAGTAGCCGCAATGCAGCTTCAAAAAGATTTACCAGGTTCGCGCAAGCCTGGCGCGCTTCATCCCCTAGGTTCGAAGCCAGGCGCGGCTTGATCAGCTCGAGGTACCAGTCGCAAAAATCGCCCCAGAAGAAATCGTAAATGCGGTTCGCGGCTTCGTGGAAACGGTAGGTCGCCAATGCGTCATTCACGGCCTCTGTGACCCGGCTGAAGCGAGAGAGGATCCATTGATCTTCGAGGGTTCCTGGCTCAAACCCCGCAATTCCGGTTGGGGATTGGGTCTCGGACCCGGGTCGCGCGAGTGGGTGGCCCGCACCAACCGCACCTCGACCGGGCCGAAGACCTGGCGCCATCCTGTCTACGTTCATGAACATGAGCCGCGCCGCATTCCAAATCTTATTGGCGAAGTTGCGATAGCCTTCGGTCCGGCTTTCGTTAAAGGCGATGTCAGTTCCCGGAGCAGCCATGGCTGCCAGCGTGAACCGCGTTGCATCGGTGCCAAACCGCTCGATGATCTCCAGAGGATCAACCACGTTGCCCTTGGTCTTCGACATNNACGCTGTCATCTTTCTTATCGCCCCACCCGCTGGCCTGCTTCAGCGCGGGATCCTGCTTGTGGCTTTGCATAAAATGGCAGCCAAACATGATCATCCGCGCCACCCAGAAAAATAGAATCTCGTAGGCGGTGATCAGCAATGTCGTCGGATAGAAAACCTCCTGATCGCGCGTCTTCTCGGGCCAGCCCAGCGTGGTGAAGGGCAGCAAGCCGGAGGAGAACCAGGTATCGAGAACATCGGTGTCCTGGCTCAGTTCCGATTTCCCGCACTGCGCACACTTCGCTGGGGTCTCCCGGGCCACCATGATTTCCCCACACGAACAATGCCACGCCGGAATGCGATGCCCCCACCACAACTGCCGCGAAATGCACCAGTCGTGGATGTTGTGCATCCAATTCAGGTAGATCTGCCTGTAGTTTTCGGGAACAATCGTGATCTCGCCGTTTTCCACCGCCGCGATGGCTTTTTCCGCCAGCGGCGTGATCTTGATGAACCACTGGGTTGAAAGCCGCGGCTCAACCACGGTCCCGCAACGGTCGCACTTGCCAAGGGCGATCGTGTAGTCCTTTTCGCCAACCAGAAATCCCTGCGCGCTGAGGTCCTCGAGTACGCGTTTGCGAGCCGCATAGCGATCGAGGCCAGCGTACGGGCCGGCATTTTCATTCATGCGGGCCTGCTCGTCCAGCAGATCGATTTGCGGTAAGTTATGCCGCAGTCCGGCCGCGAAGTCGTTCGGATCGTGTGCTGGGGTCACCTTCACCGCACCGGTTCCAAACTCCGGCTGCGCCAGTTCGTCGGTAATGATCGGGATTTCGCGATTCATCAGCGGCAGCAGAACTTTCCTGCCGTGCAGATGCTGGTAGCGCTCGTCTTTTTCATTCACCGCGACAGCGGTATCGCCCAGCATGGTCTCCGGCCGCGTCGTCGCCACCGTGATGAATTCCTTGCTTCCCACCACCGGATATCGAATCTCATACAATTTTCCTGCGACCTCCTCATGCTTCACCTCCAGATCGGAAATCGCGGTTCCGCAGCGTGGGCACCAGTTGACGATGTACTTCCCNNCGCGAGAGATTCTCGTCCATCGTGAAGTACTCGCGATCCCAATCCACCGAGGTCCCGAGCCGTTTCATCTGATCGAGAATCGCGCCGCCATAGTGCCGTTTCCATTCCCACACGCGCTCAACAAAAGCCTCGCGCCCCATGTCACGTCGCTTCTTGCCTTCGCTGGCCAGTTGGCGTTCGACCATCATTTGCGTGGCGATTCCAGCGTGGTCAGTCCCCGGGAGCCACAGCGTCAAGAACCCCCGCATGCGGTGCCAGCGCACCACGATGTCCATCTGTGTTTGGCCGAACATGTGGCCCATGTGCAGCCGTCCAGTGACGTTTGGTGGCGGAAGCAGCAGTGAGAAAACCGGGCGCGTCTCGCCTGCCGGCGGCGTGAGCGCGGAAAAGAGCTTCTCCTCGATCCAGTACTTGGCCCAGCGCGCTTCAATCGCGCCCGGTTCGTAGGATTTAGGCAGGTCGTGGGGCATGAGTGGACAGCTCCGAGCCTTTCGCGGTTTGTTCTTAGCCTTAGCCACGACGCTTCTTGCGCCGGAGGCACTGCCTGTCGCTGATTGCGGGGTTGCCCTGAATAAAGGCTAAGAGCTAGACGCTAGAAGCTGAGTCTTGATATTACAGGCCTCTGAAAACAGGGGTCAAACAGGTGGGGGGTATACAGACGGCAAAATGCTCCCTCCCCCCGCTCATTGATCTGGTTCTAGGCGAAGAAATGGCGCAAGCTTGTGCTAAGGCCTGTTGTCAACATCTGAGATTCCATCCGAAACTCCGAAACAGCACCGACAAACATAGCTCTCATTTCTCACTCCTGCGGTCCGGTCACGTTCTTACTCAGCTCGTAAGGTGATAGACGGATCGATCCGCGATGCGCGCCACGCGGGTGCCCAGCATGCAATTGCCGATACCCCTGCGAGCATCATCACGACCCCTATCCAGGCGACGGGGTCGAGAGGCGATGTGCCGAAGAGGAGCGTAGCAATCGACCGAGTGGCGGCGAAGGCTCCGAACAATCCGATCACAATACCGAACGCCGTGAGCCGCATTCCATCGCGAAGAATCAGCGCCAGGATATCGCCGCGAGAAGCGCCGAGGGCGGCGCGCACTCCGATCTCTCGTATCCGCCCCGTGACATTTTCCGAAAGCACGCCATACATTCCGACGGCTGCGAGCATGAGAGCCACGATTCCGAAGGCCTCGAAGAGAATCAGCACAAAGCGCCGCTCGGCTTCACTAGTGGCCATCATGCGATCCATGGTCATGATGCGCACGACGGGTTGGTTCTTGTCCACCGACCAGATCGCTCTCTCGATAGCCGGAGCAAGTGCTGCCGCTTCGCCGCGCGTTCGGATGACGAAAGATAACGTATCATCGGCGAACCAGGTTTGCTCGGTGGTGAGATAGACCGCGTCGGCCTGATTGATCGCGAGTGAGGTCTGCTTCACGTCGGCCACCACGCCAACCACGGTGTACCACGGCCTATCCCTGGGACCGACGTGGAGACGTTTGCCCAAGGGGTTCTGGCCACCAAATTGACTCCTGGCCATCGATTCGCTGATCAATGCCGCCTGCGGAGCAGATGTTGTATCGCGCTCGTCGAGAAGACGACCACTGAGCAGTGGGATGCTCATTGTCTCGCAGTAGCCGGGGCTGATCGCGTACCGGAAAACGTTGTAACCAGCGTCAGGGCCCAGATCCTCAAATTGTGCACCGTATAAAGCATCAACGGATGGATCGTCGCTGAGCGGCAACAGGCTCGTGAAGGCCGCCTGTTGCACGCCAGGAACGCGCCGAACTACATCAATGGCCTGCTCGAAGAAGCGGCGCCGCGAGCGATCGCCGATGCCGGGCGCGGAGGCGGGGTTATCGAACTGATGGCCCGAGGTCACTACCTGCATGGTGAGTAGGTGCGATGGATCGAAACCGGGATCGATCGCCAACAGGCGCCGCATACTGCGCAGGAGCAATCCAGCACTGACGAGCAAAATGAGAGCGAGCGAGACTTCGATGACGACCAGCGCGCGGCGGGTTGAGGCACGACCACCGGCGGAACGGCGGGAGTTCTGCTGTAGCCCGGATTGCAATCCGTCACGCGAGACGTGGATTGCAGGGATGAGGCCAACAGCAATGCCGACGATAGTCATGATGGCGAGCGCGAACAAAAAGGCCGCCAGATCGATGGCCATCGCATCACGCCGTGGCAGTCCCGCAGGGCTGAGCGCGACGAGTGCCCGCAGGCCGGCTAGAGCCACGGCCATACCTGCCATCCCGCCCAACGAGGCAAGCAACAGGTTCTCGGTGATGAGTTGGCGGATGATGCGCCGCTTCGATGCGCCGAGCGCACCACGGACAGCAAATTCTCCGCGTCTCTGCGAGCCTCGCGCAAGCACAAGGTTAACCACGTTGACCCATGCAATGGCCAGAACCAGGATTACAGCGCCAAGCACCGCAAGCAGCGCAGGTTTAACCATGCGGGCAATATCGTCCTGCAACGAATCGACAATCAACCCATGTTGGAGGGAGGCCCAGCGCGGACGGGGAAACTGCGGCCACGGAGTGCGCGCGATCTGAGCCAGTTCCTGAACCGCCTGCAGGCGGCTTACCTCTGGCTTAATGCGTCCCATCATGTGCAGATGATTGCCCCATTCCCAGCTGTTGAAGCTGCTGGTAATTTGTCGTGGGTCATACTGCACTGGCGTCCATATCTCAGCTGAAGGTGCGACGACATCCTCGAAATCACTAGCCATTACACCGATGACGGTGCAGTTGTCATCGTCCAGCTTGATCATGCGGCCAAGAATTGCGGAGTCGCCATGGAAACGGCGGCGCCAGATCTTATCGCTCAGAATGACGACCTTTGGGCCGTTGACCACGTCCTCGGAAGCGAGGAAATCTCGGCCGAGGACGGGAAAAACTCCAAGGACGCGGAAAAAGCTGGCACTTACGCTTTGCCCCTCAAGCCGCTCTGGTTGGTTTCCCCCGGTTATGGCCGGCTGCCACGGCTCAAAGATAGCCGTAGCATCGAAGGAGCGGCTGCGTTCTGAGATTTCCCTATATGTGCCGAAGGCCACTTCCGAGCGAGCGCCCTGATAGGTACTCCAAATCATCAGGATGCGTCCGGGATGAGGATAGGGTAACGGCTTGAAGAGAATCGGATTGACCGCGCTGAAGATCGCTGTGCTGGCGCCGATACCGAGCGCCAGCGTCAGGATGCCCACGACGGCAAATCCTGGATGATTGCGTAGTTGCCGCGCTGCGAAGCGCAGGTCGGAGAAGAATGTTCTGACAGCATTCTCCCAACCATACGAGCGAACCTGTTCCTCGACGGCAGTCATATTTCCTAGCTCCAGCCGCGCCGCTCGCTTCGCATCTTCTGCGGGGAGTCCCCGCGACTTCCATGCATCAGTTGCTTCGTCGAAAAAGTGCTGGAGCTCTTCGTCGAGCTCCTGATTCTTCTCTACTTGGCGCGTCAATCCGCGGATGCCATGGGTGAGTTGGCGCCAGAGGGACATAGGGCTAAGCTCCTTCTCGGAGGAGCCGTGCAATCGCAGAGGCACGGCGGGTCCAATCGGCTGTTTCAATATCGAGCCGCTTCTTCCCGGCGCGAGTAAGGGTATAGAACCTAGCGCGGCGCGAGTTTTCAGTTTGCCGCCACTCGGAATCCAGCCAGCCGGCGCGTTCCAGGCGTTGCAAGGCAGTGAGCAGCGAGCCGGGGTTAACCTTGAATACGCCACGCGAGATTTGCTCGACGCGGCGGGCGATGCCAAAGCCATGAAGCGGTTCGAGACTCAGGGTCTTCAGGATCAACATGTCCAGCGTGCCCTGTATGACATCAGTGTTCTGATCACTCATGGAGGTCAAAGTAGCACTTCTTCATTATGACCGTCAAGATGTGATAGTCAACAGTACGAGCCGTCATCGAATCGATCCTCCAGCCCGCCGTCATTGGGCGTTACAGGTCGGCGAGTGCATTATCGCCATTTCACTCATCGACCTCGGTTTTCGGCGAACAAACGGTGCAAGCTTGTGCTAACGCCTGGTTGCAACAATCACTACTCTGACATTTAAAACTCGGACCGTATGGTGCTCTGTTTATTTGAAAGCGCAGGACGTCGTGGATTGTAGCGACAGCAACCGGGTCGTCCGATTGAAACGCCTGACTACATCAACAATGAAAGGTCGAAACGCTGGATAAGACAATCGAGGAGGGAGTTAACTCAGGCGTTTCATCTACCCTGCTATTATTGGTCCTTCCGGGCTATCCTGTAAATCCGGCATAAGATTGTACATCGGAGGCCCAAAACAACGCCCAGAGTGCTCAAGGATCATTACAAAGAAGTATTGACCATCCGCTGATACTACCACGTCAATCAACGTGCTCTTGGGTACGAAATTGCCGGTTGCTTTACCGCTGGCCGCCGATGAGCAGGACTCGACAGCCAAGCTGCGGAGAAGGTGAGCCTTACGCAGAGCGGCCAAGTCCCCGTAACGACCGTTCTTATTCTTGTAGTCCCTTTCTGCGCCGCTAACGATTTCGCGCCACGCGGAAAATATCTTGTCTCGCTCCTCTTGCTCAGCAGATTGGGCGAAAACAGTAGGAGCAAATACGCTAAACACTAGAAGAGCAATTGACAGTCTTTTCAAGACGCAATCCTCGCCCAGCAGTTTACAAAAGTCTGGGCGCTCCGAAGCTCACAGTCAAGTCAAACAATCCAGCAGGCTCGCCCAATCCCGTTGCTGGTTTAACATCGCGATTACACCAACGACTCCAAACAAAACACCCGAAGAGCTGACCGCTCAGAACCGGTGCGCGGGCTGAGGCGGCACGAGGCGGCGACTACGAAGAAGCGGGGGGCCGGCCCTCCTCGCTCAAATACTCGTCCATCTGGCGGTCGGGGACGCCCCTGACGCCCCCTCCCATGCGCTCGTCCACGCTGGCTCTCGACTTCCCCGCGCGCTTCCTCGCCCATACACGTTTTGCGAGCTCGCACGTACCCCATTCCCGGTCTCGCTGCTTATCGTCTTTGAAGCCGCGTTGCCCCGGCTTGCGCCCATATTCGTCCCAGGCCGAAGCCGTGCCGTCGCGATAGCCAACAACGATCTCTCTGTGGAAGGGAACCTTCCAGAGGTGCGGGTGCGGGAACAAGAACCAGTCATCGTCCAACTTCGCCCACTCCGTTGTCGACACGCTACGCTCAGGGTACAACCACTCTTCCTCGGCCGCTGCGATGTAGCGGACGGCCCGCCTCTTCAGGATGTAGTTGACGCGCAGAACCTCGTCCTGCTCAAGCTCGCGCCCAAACTGTATGTCACCGAGGTACTTCATGGTCTGTTGATAGGAGCGTGCATTAGTGCGCATTTCTGTGGGAGCTGACCGTGGGTCCCTCACAAGCTGCACATGCGTGATGATGATGCAGGAGTCGAGGCCGAGGGGGAAGATCGTGCGCGTGCCAATCTTCTTCGGGGACATCTCGTTGGGATATATCCATTCGCTCGGGAACACCGTTTTGCAGTAGAAGGTGACTGGGTCGTCGGTGACGATGAACTTTGTCGGGCTGAGCGTCGCCCAGACGATTTCCCACACTCCTTCCATCCACATGGTGCTGAACTCAAACTTGCTCTGCATCTCGACCAGAGTGGCATTGTGGTCCGTGCTACCAAGGCGCTTCTTTATTAGGTCCAGCCCCTTCGGCGTCCTGAGCTTTTGGGCGTCCATGTAGGGTATGAGGTCGCGGCCAGCACCCCACGTCGGCTCAGATATGCCACTGTAATTGGCAAAATGTGCCACTGCCTCGCGGCCTCTTCTGTCCACCTCGCCGAAGAAGCTCCGCTCAATTTGGTCCGTGGTCCAACTCCCCAGTTTTAACGTATAGAGGTCATCTTGGCGAAAGCAGACGGTTGGACCTCGGCGTCGCACCGCCTTCCGCTGATGCGAACCTCCGTCCCATGCTACGGTCTCGGGGTGAAGGTCTAAGCAAAAGAAATTCGTCACGCCAGGAGGCAAGAACCGCTTCTGATACCACTGAGGCACGTAATGGTGTGCGCGGGACTGCGTTTGTTTCATCGGATCGGGAATTCCTCAGGAGGCTTTGGTCATCTTCTCGCCACTTGTCGAGCAATTGTGGACTTGTAGCCGTCAAGCCAGCGTACGAATTCATTGTACGAGTTCCGTTTTACAGGCGACCTACGAGTCAGTTTTCTGACAAACTTCTTGCGATCAAATCCGCTCTCGCGAGCGCACCTGTTGATTCCGATGCTACTGATTCTTGCCTTTACATCCTCACTCGCGCCAACCTTACCTTTTCGCCCAAATTCGGTAGCTGCGAATTCCAAAAGGCTGATCTCGCCGCCTTCTTCCCATTTGCGACCTGTTTCCTTGCCGACGTAACGAATCTCTCCTGCAATTACGTGTGCACGCTTGAGCAGGCCCTTTGTCTCTGCGCAGCACGGCGTGCTATCAGGCGCTAGACTCTTCGCTTCCGGATGCTGCTGATACTGGATCAAAAGATACGCAAATTGCGAAGGAAAGACCACATTGTGCACGCGATGCATTAGTTGAACGCAACGGACAAGATTCGTTCGTTGAATGCTCATCCTATTAGGGGTGCATATTCCGTCCCGTCATGTTCTCACCCCGTCAAACAGGTGGGGGGGCGCGGCGGAAGTTTATCGGAAAGTTGGTCCAGGGGTCGAAGCCCACCCCGCAATCGTCAGCATCTCTGGAGAAAGCTCACGCGCCGAATCTCTCTGCGGCGCGAGCCTTGGCTTTTGCCGCTTCTTCCTCTCGAGTTCTTGGCGGTGCGTTGGTTGCGAGCGAACGGAGAAGGCGAGTCGAGATGCCGGCTACCTCATCCACCGCAGCAAGGAACGAGTCTTCGTTTGATTTCGACGGCTTGTTGAAACCGCTGATTTTCCTGACGAACTGGAGCGAGGCCGCTCGAATCTCTTCGTCAGTAACGGGCGGATCGAAGTTGAAGAGGGTCTTGATATTTCTGCACATACACGGCTAATGTTAAACGCTCCTCGCTATCACATTCCAATGTTTTCTCGACTTTCTGATCACTATTGTCGCAAACATGAAATCTCGCAATAAACGCTGGCATAGGCATTCGATATGATCTTCTCCCGAATTCTCCGTATGCTGGATGAGATTGAATTGGCTAGTCACTCAGAATTCCGAGTGTTTCAATTTCCACGGAGCGGGCGGGGGCCAGGTTTCCGACATGGAACGGTATGACGGGCTTTTGGGAGGCAGGGGTTGCTGGATCGAAATCTACTTCTTCTCTTGACTCATCTTCCTGGCGATCTCTTCGACCAGCTTAGGCCTGAGCTCGGCCAGCATGCTGTCGACGATGCTGGCAATCGATGCCGGGTCCGCCGGCTCGCTAGGAGGCGTATTGGATGGCGGCTGCGTCGGTGTTGGCCGCTGAATGTCCTTGAATCCTGAGGCGGGCTCCGCGGCCAGGGCGGTCTCCGAAGCCGGAGACGCTAGCGACGGGCTGCCAATCGAATCACGTATTTGTCTCCACTGNNCCGGGCGGATGGACCGGAACGAGGCAACCGCGGAGGCAGCCGCAGCGGCCGCGTACGCAGCCTGTGGTTCCGGCTCCGCCACAGTCTCGCTCGCTACCGCCATGGTCATGGGCTCAGCCGCCTCGGGCGCCGGCTCCGATTCGCCGGTCTTCCCTAGAACCTCCACGCCTTGAGTCTCCATGTCTTGAGTCTCGATGCCTTGAATCTCAATGACCGGTTCGGCAACGGCAACGACTTCGACGTCCGCTGTCGGGGCCGACTCGCTAATTTCCGGCGGCATCTCTTGGCTGGCATATTGCTCTGGGCTGACCGCCGCCTCAACTGCTGGCTCAACTTCGATGCTTCCGGAAGCCACGTTATTCTCGGCTTCAGCCGTGACTGGAAGCGATGGTTCGGCACTCGCCACGACAACTTCTGGGGACGATTCTCCGACAGCTGCAACCGAATCGGGTTCGGTCTGCGAAATAACCGGCTCTGGATAGGCTGCAGGGGATGGATCGGCAGAAGGGCTGAAGCTCGGATCCTCCGCCGGAACATGCGCCACACTCTCCGGCGCTACATTCAATTCGGCGAGAGCCGCGAAGACCTTTTGCATCTCGCGCTCTAGGATGAAAGCAGCGTCATCCTCGGCCAGCGGGACTTCCTCCGCAATCCATCTCAAACCGCCGGTTCCCGCACTCGCCGCAACCGAACCTACCGGCACTTCTTGCGGCTCCTCGACCCGATCATGCACAACTGGTTGCGCGTCGCCGAAACCGTCCGCGAACGCCCGATCCCCGTTCCGTGGCGCCAAAGATTCGAGCGCAGCCGCGACCTCCCTATCCGCGACGCTCTCAACCGGGGCGGGCTCTTCTGCACTCAGAACCTGCGGTTCAGCGCTCGTTCGATCCGCCAGACTTTCGTTTTCGCTCTTTTGGTCCGCGTCGGCCACGATCGCGGCTTCGAGCGCGACTGCGGGCTGAGCTTCCGGCTGAGACGGAACCTCGAGCACGGTTTCAGGGATCGCTCCCGCTGTTGCGTCCACACTCGGGGCAGAATCTTCCGCGCCAGCGGCGCCAGCGGCAAGCTCGGATTCAGCCAAAGCAGCCTTTTCTCTCAGGGCAGCCGCGGCCGCACTAATCGCTGCCATTTCTTCCGCCGTGATGTCCTGCACTGTCCGGGCAGGAGTTGAAGCGGGCGCCGGCGCCTCGACGGACCCTTGATCCTCCACCCGTGGGAAATCGCGGAACCCGGTCTTCGCGGGTGCCGGCGTCTCCGGTTCCGACCGCTTGGATATGCCAGGAATAGCCAGGCGGCTTTTCCATCCCGAGGTCTTGTCGCCAAAATCCGCGCCTTTGGCGGAGGCATTGGGCTGTCCGGCCGTAGAACTTTTCCCGGGAGCCCCGGTCTGGCGAGGCTCAGCGCGGGGCACGATCTTGTCCTCAAGCTTGGCCAGTGCGGTGAGTAGCTCGCTCGCTTCAAAGGGCTTCACCAGGTGCGCATCGGCATGCACCTTACGCGCTTCGTCCGCCCGGAACGGCTCTAGCTTGCCCACGGTGAGTAGCACTGGGATGCACGCCGTCTCCGGGTCGTCTTTCACCCGCTGGCACACTTCGAGTCCCCCGTAACCGGGCATGTAAATGTCGAGGATAATAAGATCCGGCTTAAGCTCGGCGATTTTCTTCAGTGCCGCCGAGCCATTGTTGACCGTGATCACCTCGTAGCCGGCTTCGCTAAGGATCCGTCGCCCCATGTTCTGGGCGGTCACGCTGTCGTCGGCCAGCAATATCTTTTGTGCCAAGGAATTTCCTCTGGTGAAAAAGGGGAGATAGCGCGAAGTTAACGTGTCGGAAGCGGTAAGTCAATGAAGATAAGACAGTAAAGAGGTTACCAGCGGACAGCACCGGTTGTACGAACGCGCTTAACCACCCTGGGGAGAAACCGGCGGGTCCGCGCCGCTCGCTCCCCCCAGCTGTCCGCCTGAGCCCAGTTCAGAAAGGAACGACCTTCTTTAACCCCTTCTTTTTCTTGTGCTTGCTAGAAGAGATCGCCGAGTCATCCGCCAGTTGCTGGTCCGGGGACGAGGCGTCCGGCGGCTTTCCGCCGTTGGCTTCCGCCTGGGCGCTCGCGCCACCCGGTGTTCCGCCAGTTGATATTTCGTTCACTTGCTGCGGAGGAGGCAGAGCTTGGCTGCTGTCGTCCGGAACATTGGGCTTCAGCTCGTTCGCGTCTGCCGGGACATTCGGCGTCAGTTCGTTGGCGGCTGGCGGGGCCGCCGCGGCCGCGTCAGGTTCCGGCGGGACAGCGGGCGGGGCGGGCGGGTTGACGGCGTCGGAACGAGGAGCATCCTGGCCGGGCGGCGGGGCGCCCGTTCCAATCATCTCCACAGAGGCCCCATTCTTCCCGGTCGCCGGGGGGGTCGCCGTGACCATGCTGCGGTTTACCTCTTCGACCACAGATTTGGCGCTGACCGGCTCCGGATCGACCAGAGGGGGATCGCCAACTCTTGACGCTTGGGCCACGTCTGGATGTTTGCTGAAACCGCGAATCACTTTCGTCTTCAGGTTGCTTTCGCGGCGGCTATCTTCTTCGGCCTTATTCTGCGCCAACGCCGCCTTGGTAGGCCGCGGGACCGGCTGATGCATCGCGATCAGTCTGGCCTTGGCATCGTCAGAGCGGTCCATGACCGGATAGCGAGTCAAGATGCGGGAATAGGTTTCTGCCGCCTTCTTGCTGAAGTCGTCGGCCAGGCGAGCCTTGATGCCTTCCCCGATGCAGCCGACCGGCCGGGGGGGATTCGCGGTCACGCAGTCGGGATGCGACTTCGTCATTTTGATTTCTGCTTCATAGGACTGTCCCAGCATGTAAAGAACTTCATCCGCTTTGCTGTACAGCGGATATTTCTCGACCACGCTCTGCAGTCGAGCGATCGCAGCCGGATAGGTCTCTTTTAGGTAATAGAAACGTCCCACCATATATTCCCGTTCCGCCAGCACTTCCTGCACTTCCATGAGGCGCTGCTTGGCGGCTGGCACCAGCTTGCTGTCCGGGAACTGCATGATCAGGTTGCGATATTCCTCTTGCGCGCGCAGCGCATGCGTGTAATCCCGGTCCGGTTTCTCCATCTCCTGGTAGTGGATGTTGGCAATCTTCAGTTGGGCCTCGGCGGCCTCGGGCATGTTCGGGAAGAAGGTCTTGAAGTCGTTGTACTCGATTTCCGCCTGGGCCATAGCGGTTGAACCGCCTTCGGCGTACCAGGAATCTGCCACTCCCAGCTTCGCCCGGGCAATATATTCGGAATCCGGATAGGTATTGATCAGGGTCTGCAGAGTCAGCCGCGCCACGTCGAACTTGTTGTGTTTCATGGCGTCCAGGGCCCGGTCAAACAGCACTTTGTCGGGCTGTTTCGATCCCACGCTGGCCAAGGGATTGACCACTTTCTTATTGGTGCATGCCGCCATCAAGACCAGCATCGCCAAAAGAACCACCACCGGGGTACGACGTAACATAAGAAACCTCAATGAGTCGTCAAGCTTGGGTCCACGAGCGACTGGCTACACCCTCTGTAAAGCCGCCTCAGTTGCCGCCTTCAGCAGCAGCTGCGCGTTTGTTTTTGGATCGCCGTGGCCGAACACTGCGTTGCCCGCCACCAGGATTTCCGCCCCTGCCCGCACCACTTCCGCCACGGTGTCCTGGGCGATGCCGCCGTCCACTTCAATCCGAAAGCTGAGGCCACGCTGGGCGCGCAACTGGGCCAGCCGCCGGATCTTGTTCACCGCGTTGGGAATAAACTCCTGCGCCCCAAACCCCGGGTTCACCGACATCACCAGCACGTAGTCGACGATATCGAGCACCTCGGTGAGGGTCTCGACCGGAGTCGCCGGATTGATCACTACACCCGCCAGGCAATTGTGGCTCTTGATGAGATGCAAGGTACGATCCAGGTGCCGGTCCGCTTCCTGATGCACCGACATCCAGTCCGCCCCGGCTTCCGCAAAGGCCGGAATGTACTGATCCGGATCCTCGATCATCAAATGGCAATCGAGTGGCAGCTTGGTGGCCCGTCGCAGCGATTTCACGACCGGCGGTCCCACGGTCAGATTGGGGACGAAATGCCCATCCATGATATCGACATGGATGACCGTGGCCCCGCCCTCGCTCGCGGCCCGTACCTGGTCCGCCAAGCGAGAGAAATCCGCCGCCAAAATCGAGGGTGCAAGCTCTATCAACCTGGGCTCCACGCAAGCGGAATTAGGGCAAATTCTACCACGCGGGCATGCCCTTAAGCGGTAGGATTCGCAAGCATTTGGGCTAGGTCGGATCGGCCGCGGGCTGGGGCACGGACCGCGCTCCGCCGTCGTCGTAAACGGCGGCCCGATTGAGGTCGCACAATAGGCGAATCGACGAGGTTGCCGGTGAGCCTACTGCACCTTGACCTGTACTTTGACCTGCACTTTGGGCTTTCCGCCAGCCGTCACGTTCACCGTTTCGCCGTCCTTCAAATAGGGTTTGAGCACCGCGGGGCTCATCCATTCGAGGTCCCAACCATTGGCGATGGCGACCACCGTATAGCGGCCGGGCAACACCGACGCCAGCGTAAAGGTTCCATCGCTGTCGCTCTGGTCGCGACGAATGAGCGAGGCATCCTTGCCAGGGTCGAGCGGAACGAGCACAACCATCGCACCCCCCTCCGGCTTGCCAGCGCGCAACGCAGTCCCCTCCACTCGTCCCAGTTTCTGGGATGCCCGCACGATCAGATGAACCGGCCCTCCACCACTGATCTCAACCTCTTGGCCAACCACTTTGGCCCCGGACGCGGAAACATCGCGCACGATCGCGCCTGGGGCATTGAGCAAGACCGTGTAGGAGCCCGGCTTTACACCCGAGTCTTCGATCTGGAACTCGCCCTTCGGTCCGAGTCGCGCCCCCACCGAGACGCTCGAGCGGCGATTGAGCAACGCGATCGAAGCTCCCTCGGGCGCCGTCCCCCCGTCCAGCTGAACCTCGCCGCTGATCTGGGGAGAGATGAAGCCTTCTGCGGCGTTAATCTCGGTATCATTTGCCAGGTCAACGGGCTGTGACCAACTGACTGGACTTTTGCCAAACGACTCGAAATTCACTTCCACCTGCCCCGGGGGCGCTCCGGTGATCTCGATCTCATTGCCCGTCCGCGAACTTTCCCCGCTCACCTGGATGGTGCTGCCATCGAACAAGTGCTCCACCAGATTCGCGCTATAGCCCTGCGTCGGGTCGCCATTGACTCCCTTGATTCGCAAATGCAGCGCGGGGACCGCCGTCAACACCACATCCGCCATG
>PKYX01000550.1:5207-8810 GCA_003132825.1 Acidobacteriaceae bacterium | reverse complement strand
TCAGCCAGCAGCGCGGAGGTGCGCTCCTCGTGCTGCGAAATCTCGGGATGTGCGTGCAGGTCTTTGTAGATCTGCAATAGAGCGGGCGCCTGTGCGTCGATGGCGGCGCGGAAGTCGTCGTATTGGCTGCGAAAGCGGTCCCGTCGGGCGGACAAGGCGTCCCTTCCCAGTTCCGGGCCGCCACCGATCACGACTCGCGTCGGTTCCCCGCCGGTATGGGAATCAATCACCCGAATTTTCTTGTGAGCGCCGCGCACTGGAGCCATTCCGTGGCCTGCATTTCCCCTGGATGATATCCCCTGGGTCGACCGGACTGCTCTGGAGTTTTAGAGAATGGGGGTCGCCATTTTCATCACCGTGGCCCGAGATTTCCTGATATGTATATAATATCCTCGAGTCAAGCACTAGCTCATTATTGACTTGGCTGGCCCGCGGTTGGGTCGAGAACACGAGGGTGTGATCTAGCGTCCTAGGTACGACGTTTGCCGGCTGGCTCCCTCTGCCCCATATCGATCCATGAAGCAGAAGAACAGTGGAACATGGGAATGAGCAGCGGCTACAACATATAGTATGCTTAGAGTGAACAGAATTTTGTGAGCTGACGGCGATCGAGTCCTTGGTGGCAGTTCACTTGGCGAAGTTGCGACAGGTTCTTCCGGACTTAGAACCGTGCCCAATATCGATGTCAACGCCAGCAGCGAGTTGGCGATCCCGCGACAATCCCTCACTTCCGCCGTAGCGGATAAACTACGCGAACAGATCATCCGCGGAGAAATCTCCGAAGGCGCTCAACTGCGTCAAGATGTGATTGCGACGCAGTACCATGTCAGTCGCATCCCGGTGCGGGAAGCCCTCCGGCAATTGGACGCAGAAGGCCTGATCACGATCATTCCTAATCGCGGGGCGATTGTCCCGGAGCTTTCGCCAGACGACGTCGAGGAGCTTTTCTCGATCCGGGCGCTGCTCGAGCCGGAAGTGCTCAAGCTTTCGATCCCGCGTCTCACCCAAGCCGACTTTACCAAAGCCGAAGCTGTGTTGAAAAAATATGTCGCTGAGCTTCGCCGCGAAGAGCACATGGCGGGCTGGGGCCGGCTCAACTGGCAGTTCCACTCCATTCTCTATTCCGGCGCGAACCGGCCGCGTTTCGCCTCGATCATCCGCAATGTGAACCATAGCGGGGAGAGATATACCCGCATGCAGCTTTATTTGACGCGCGGCATGAAGCGCGCGAATGCGGAGCACCACCAGATCCTCGAGTTGTGTCGCAAGCGCGAAGTGAGCGCCGCCTGCAAGCTGCTGCGGCAGCACATTCAATTTGCCGGCCAGTCGTTGAAAGAAGTCCTCGAGAAAAATCGGACTGTGACCCGCGCATTGTCCACTGAGCTTGATGGCGAGTGAACTCTCAAGACTTTCGAACGCTGGATTTTCTTGAAGGGTGGCGCTAAGTCTCGAAACCAGGTTCGGCCACCGCCTGCAGGAGGAGACATGACGAGATCCGAGGGAGTATCCCGCAGGCAATTCTTGGCGGTTGCAGCGACCGCCGGCGGCTCTGCCCTCATGCCAGTCGGTGCGCTGGCCAGCCCTTTTCAGGACCCAGTCCTAAACCCGGCTGAGAAAGATGGGAAATCGACCGGCCGGGAAAAAGTCCCCTGGAGGCTGCTTCCCTTCCCCATGCAGCAGGTGCGCCTGGGGGAAGGCCCCTGCAAATCGGCCATGGAAGCGGATCGGCAATATCTGCGCTCTTTACCGCCCGACCGTCTTCTGCACACCTTTCGGATCAACGCCGGCGTCGCCTCATCCGCTCAGCCGCTCGGGGGATGGGAGGCGCCGGACTGTGAACTTCGCGGGCACTACGCGGGCGGCCACTATCTCTCGGCCTGCGCGTTGATGTATGCCTCAACCGGCGACGAAGAACTGAAGGCCAATGCCGATACGGTGGTGGCCGAACTGGCCAAATGCCAGGAAGCGTTGAAGAGCGGATATCTCAGCGCCTTTCCGATTGAGTTTTTCGACCGACTTCGAGAGCGGCAAAAGGTTTGGGCGCCGTTTTACACCATCCACAAAATCATGGCTGGCAATCTCGAGATGTACGTGCATTGCGGCAACCAGCAGGCGCTCGACATCGCCGAGAAAATGGCGGGCTGGACGGCGGACTACACCCGCTCGCTCAGTTATGAGCACATGCAGCGCGTGCTCGGCACCGAATACGGCGGCATGGGGGAAGTTCTTGCGAACCTCTATGCGGTGACCGGCAAGCAGCATTATCTCGAAGTGGCGCAACGATTCGATCACCAGCAGTTCTTCGATCCCCTGGCCGGGCATCGCGATGAGCTCAAAGGATTGCACGCCAACACGCATATCCCGCAAGTCATCGCCGCCGCCCGCATTTACGAACTAACGGGCGACCGCCGCTACCGTGACATCGCCGAATATTTCTGGGACGAGGTGGTGAGCGAGCGTTCCTACTGCACCGGCGGCACGAGCAACCACGAATCGTGGAATACCGACCCCGGAAAACTGGCGGCTGAGCTCAGCACCAATACTACCGAAGACTGCTGCGCCTACAACATGATGAAATTGACGCGGCACCTATTTGGCTGGTCCGCCGACGCCCGCCTCATGGATTACTACGAACGTGCGCTCTTCAACCACCGGCTGGGCACGATCAATCCCGAAAACGGCACCATGATGTATTACCTGCCGCTGGCGGCAGGCTATTGGAAGACGTTCGGCAAACCCTTCGACGCGTTCTGGTGCTGCACCGGAACCGGTTCTGAAGAGTATGCGAAATTGGCCGACACCATCTACTTTCACGGCGACGATTCCCTGTATGTGAATCTCTATGTGGACTCGCAATTGGAATGGCCGGAGAAAGGCCTGCGCCTGCGCCAACAGACGCGGTTTCCTGAACAGGAAGGCTCGACGCTCACGGTCTCCGCCCGGAATCCGGTTCGCTTGTCCCTACGTCTCCGCATTCCTTACTGGGCACGGGGCGGCAGCGTGAAGATCAACGGCGCTCCGCTCGCGGCTTTCGCCAGCCCGAGCAGCTATCTGATCCTCGATCGGGCTTGGGCGAATGGCGACAAGATCGAGCTGAGCCTGCCGATGGATCTGCACATCTCCCCCATGCCCGACGATGAGACCTTGCAGGCCGCCATGTATGGTCCGCTGGTTCTAGCGGGACGCTTTGACGCGGTTTCCCCAGAGATGATGTACGGCGACTATGAACCAAAGCCCTCCGAGCAATTCAAGGTGCCCGATATCGTGGCCGATCCGGCGAAGCCTGCAGACTGGCTCCGGCCGGATCTGAAACAACCCCACGCCTTCGAGACCGTAGGACAAGCCAGCCCGCTCACCCTGGTTCCTCTGTACCGGGTGATCCATGAACGTTACGCGGTTTACTGGAAGGTGGGCGGCAAGAGCGCGTAAGCCGTTCGCGCCCGATTCGAACCATCCGATTTTAATCACTCCCAGAGTACGCATCATCATGCCCTTGCTCGTATCTCTCATGCTCGGACAGCAGGCGCGGAAAACCACGATCTGAGAATTATGCTCGCTCAATCCTGCTCTGACCGGCGACGAGGCTTCGAACACCCGAGCTCA
>PKYX01000550.1:0-5178 GCA_003132825.1 Acidobacteriaceae bacterium | reverse complement strand
ATCGCGAACCGCAATCCCAGATGAGGCGGGGAGGAAAATACAGCCCAGATGGATCTCAAGGCACGGGTCACCACCGGGCGCTTCAGAACAGTAATGCATTGAAAGGTTCTCGTAGCTGCCCGTTTCCGAGTTTCTCCTTTGCTAATGAAATGTGCTTTCTCCGACGCATCATACAAATTGGGTAGAACAGAATCCGCCGTTTCCTACGACCATTCCGGTCCACACAGCGCGTTGCAGGAGCTTTCAAGTCGAGGCCTCCTGGGTATGACCGTCGAAACCGCGATCTGGATTTTCAAGCGTAAATTCGGTTGAGTTAAGGATCAGACTATACTCGTAGGCGAACCTCCGGTCCGATTCCCACCTGGGTAACTAGGTTACAGAGGTTTGCGCAGCAGAGTTCAGCCACTTCTCCATTTGCTGATGGTCCACCAATCCCGCTTGCTGCGTAACGGGATGGCCGCGGTAAAAAACGGCGAAGTGGGGAATGCCGCGTACATTGAAGCGAGAAGCCAACTCCGAATGACGCTCAGTATCCACCTTGATAACAATCGCACGTCCCGCCATATCCGCAGCTGTTCGCGCAACTTCGGGAGCGGCCATCCGGCAAGGGCCGCACCAGGCCGCCCAAAAATCGACCAGCACGGGAACGCGAGCCTTCTCGATGATCTCATTGAACAATTCAGGATCTACTTCCAGCGGCTCGGCTGCGGGACTCAGTGGAACCTTACAGACTCCGCAGCGTCCCGTATCCGCAAGATGGTGAGCGGGAATGCGGTTCTGACGTCCACATGCCTTGCAGGTTCGCAGGATGGGCAAGAGCACCTCCGGCCAAGCATTCCANNTCGATGGCACGTAGCATCTTCTTGTGCGGAAGCGTAGAAACGCCCATTTGGAACGTGATGCGCGAAATGCCACCGAGGACTTGGTTGTCATACAGTATTTTTTTCGCAACCGTTTCGGCGTCGCCGATGAGCAGTGCGCCGGTGGGTCCGCGCAGGGCGTCGAACTGCGCCCGCGTGGTCGGCGGCCAGCCGCGTTCCTTGCTGATCTCGGTGAACGTGTGCGCGTAGCCTGGATAAAAGCCGTCGGCAGCTTGCTGGGTGGTGTCGGCCGTCCTGAACGTGGCGATCCTCGGGCTTCGTGGGGGTATACGACTCGATCGCTCCCGAGATCGGCGCCCCCAATACCCCAGTCACAATATTCCGCCCGCGCGGAAAATGAGCTCTTCGCCGTGGATCGGTCGCTGGCGGGGACGACATGGAGAAGGTGAGTGCAAACCTCAAGCCGTCAGCAACGAGAGGGCACACTGGCTTGAGTTGTCCATCTCCACCGAGGGAAACTTTGAGCTCTGATAAGTCCTTCCCGCGAGCGGCCAACCCAGGAGTGGTTTGCCGAGGCTAACGATAGGAATGCCAAGGGTGCATGTGCTCAATCGGCGGATTATCATCTGATCCACCCCGCTTGCGGGAGTACAAGCCTTAACGTCACGGAAAAGGAAGGAGATTCCCTTGAGACTCAGTTACGAACGCCGTCGAGTTCTGCTCTTGGCCGGAGTCTTGATTTGTGGAGCAGCAACATCCCTTGCGCAGACCGAGACAACGCCGGGTTCGAGTACTCCAGGCCAGGCCATCCCCGGAACAGCGGGAGTCAGCCCGTTCGCAGGCAGCGTGCCGGCAAGGCTCGTTCCGGGAGTTCTGGCGCTTTCGTTGCGCGACGCCATCGACCGCGGATTGAAACAAAATCTCGGGCTGCTCCTTTCGAAGGCAGATGTGCGCTCTGCCCGTGGACAGCGGTGGGAGCAATTGAGCGCATTGTTACCGCACGTTACGGCCACGCCTTACGTTGAGGACTCGAAGATTGACCTCGCCGAGCTCGGCCTTACCAGTATCGGTGGAATTAGCATCCCGCCGTCCGTGGGTCCCTTTTCTTACTTTGACGCACGCGCCGGTGTGACCCAGACCCTGTTCGATTGGAAGTCAGTCAACGCAACCCGCGCGGCTAACCAGAGTCTGAAATCCGCCGACTATACTTTCAAGGATGCCCGCGATCTGGTTGTGCTAGCCGTTGGCTACACCTATTTGCAGGCCATCGCCGACGAAGCCCGTATTGAAACGGCAGAAGCGCAGGTCAAGACGGCCCAGGCGCTCTACGACCAGGCAACGGACCAGATAAATGCCGGCACCTCACCGGACATCGACGGCCTGCGCACCAAGGTCGAGTTCCAGACCCGGCAACAACAGTTGATCCAAGCCAAGAACAACTTCGCCATCCAGAAGTTGACGGTGGCGCGCGTGATCGGCTTGGCTCCTGGGCAGGAATTCGAATTCGCCGACAAGTCGCCTTACCAATCGTTGGAAGCCATCACCGTCGAGGAGGCTCTGAAACGCGCATACGCTTCGCGTTCCGATTACCAGGCGGCCATGACCGACGTACAGGCAGCGAACTTCTCCCGCAAGGCTGCGGTGGCCGGCTATCTCCCGTCGCTTTCCCTTAACGCAGATTATGGAACGGGAGGGTCGCATCCGTCCACCGCCACGCAGGTTTCCGACGTACGCGGAACGCTTTCGATTCCGATCTTTCAGGGGGGTAGCGTTCACGGTGATGTTGTGCAGGCTGATGCGAGGCTCGAGCAGAGCCGCGATCGCCTGGAGAATCTGCGAGCGCAGATCGACTCCGACGTGCGCGCGGCGTTGCTGAACCTACAGTCGTCGGCGGAGCAGGTAAAGGTGGCGCGCAGCAACATCGATTTGGCGGAAGAGACGCTGACCCAGTCGCGCGATCGTTTCAGCGCAGGTGTTACCGATACCGTGGAAGTAGTGCAATCGCAAGAGTCAGTCGCTAGCGCGCACGAACAATACATATCGAGTCTCTACAACTATAATTATGCAACAATTTCCCTGGTTCGCGCTCTGGGCATAGCTGAGCAGGGCATCACCGAATACTTCAGAGGAAAATGAACATGGCGGAAGAAAACCCACCCCGTTCAGTGCTTGAGACGGGCAAAGAATCCCCAGTTGCTCCCTCCCCGTTGACGGACAGGGGCCAGACGTCGGCGGTGCGCCGGAGTCCCAAGCGCCGCAGAAACATCGTGATTCTGACCGTCATCGTTGTGCTGCTTTTCGCCGGCGTGTTCTTGTGGCGCTACCTGAGCAGCTACGAATCGACCGACGACGCTCAGGCGGATGTTCACCTCTACCCCGTCAGTGCGCGTGTTTCCGGCTACGTGGTCCGGGTCAACGTAGACGACAACCAGTGGGTGGAGAAAGGCATGGTGCTAGTAGAGGTCGACCCAAAAGACTATGAGGTTGCGGTCGCGCAGGCGCAAGCCAATCTCGGCAACGCCGAAGCGACGGCCCAATCGCTGAATATCACGGTTCCGATTACTTCCGTGAACACTTCAAGCCAACTGAAGTTCACTGCGTCCGGCATCGAAGATGCCAACGCCGGAGTCGTCGCCGCCGAGAGGCAGCTGACCGCAGCTCATTCCCAGGTGGAGGCGGCCGAGGCGAACGATGTGAAAGCGCAAGACGATCTCCACCGCTACAAGTTACTGGTCGACAAGCGGGAAGTATCGCCGCAGATCTACGATCAAGCCTTGGCCACCGCCAAATCCAGCACGGCGACAGTATCGGCAGCTCGCGCCAGTGAGTCCGCAGCCGAGCAATTCGTCCAACAGGCGCGCAGCCGTCTGACTCAGGCCGATGCCAACCACCAATATGCGGAGACCGGGCCGCAGCAGGTGTCATCGACCCAGGCTCGCGTGCGCGCTGCGATCGCGGATGTTGAGCAAAAGCGCGCGCAACTCGAGCAAGCCGAATTGAATCTCCAATACACCAAGATCCTTGCTCCGGTCAGCGGTGAAGTAAATAAGACGGTGGTGGTTGGGATGAACGTTCAAGACGGGCAGCAACTCCTCACGGTGGTGCCTCTCGATGAAGTGTGGGTCACCGCCAATTTTAAAGAGACCCAGCTTAGGCACATGCGAGTTGGACAAAGGGCGGAAATCCATGTGGATTCAAGCGGCCAGACTTTGAAAGGCCGTGTGGACAGCATTGCGGGAGCCACGGGCCCGCTATTCAGTTTGCTTCCGCCGGAGAATGCCACCGGAAACTACGTGAAAATTGTTCAGAGGATTCCGGTAAAGATTGTTCTCGATCCGGGTGAGAACCGGGATCGTCGGCTTCGACCAGGCATGAACGTGGTGCCCGACGTGTACCTCCAATAAGTTCCATTCCCTAGGTTTCGGTTAGATGAGTGTCGTTCCCTGAGTTCAATGAGTTCTGCTGCAATCACATTCGACCAGGACATTTGGCGGCCTAAGTACAATCCTTGGCTGATCGCGGTGGTCGTGGCGCTGGCCGCCTTCATGGAGGTCCTCGACACCAGCATCGCTAACGTTGCCCTACCGTATATGGCCGGGAATCTGGGCGCGAGTAACGACCAAAGTACGTGGGTGTTGACTTCTTATTTGGTCTCGAATGCCATCATCCTACCGATCAGCGGCTGGCTCGCAAGTACCTTGGGGCGGAAGCGCTTTTTCATGGCCTGTTTGAGTGTCTTTACCGTGAGCTCTTTGCTCTGCGGGATCGCGCCGAGTCTCGGGTTTCTTCTTTTTTTCCGGGTGTTGCAAGGCGCGGGCGGCGGCGGCCTGCAACCAATGGCGCAGGCCATTCTGGCAGACACGTTTCCACCGCAGCAGCGAGGCTTGGCGTTTGCGCTGTATGGCATTACCGCCATCATGGCACCCACGATCGGGCCAACCCTAGGCGGATGGATCACCTTCAACTATTCCTGGCGATGGATCTTTTTTATTAATCTTCCGGTCGGCGCGGCCACCTGGTTTCTGGTGCGGCGCTTTGTAGAAGATCCGCCCTACTTGCGCAAACTCAAGGCGGCCGGGATCAAATTGGACTACATTGGCATCGCGCTGCTGGCACTCGGTATCGGGGCGTTGCAGGTGTTGCTCGACAAGGGTCAGGAAGATGATTGGTTCGGGTCGCGCTTCATCACGACTCTAGTCGTCGTCGCGACCGTATGCCTGATCTCGCTGGTTATCTGGGAGTGGTATCAAACGGCACCGGTCATTGACGTCCGCATGTTCAAGAGTTTTAACTTCGCGAGTTCGAGCCTGATGATGTTCACCCTGGGAATTTTGTTGTTCAGCAGCCTGGTGCTGAT
>PKYX01000475.1 GCA_003132825.1 Acidobacteriaceae bacterium | reverse complement strand
GCGCACCCGTTCCATCGATGACCCGGACATGGTCAAGAACGAAGACCGATGTATCGATACTTACGAAGTCCGCGACATCCCTCGCCTTCTGGGCTTGGGCAACCGTGATCGCGGCGGCGAGCAACGACCCGAACAGAAACAGGAGACGCATCCCGGATGCCTCGCGAGACCCGCCGCTGAGAATTCGGCAGGAGGCTGCAATTCTACTCCAGGGTTTCTCTAACGCGTCATGGCGAGTCGGCTGGCGTTTACGGATCGCGTCTCGGCTACCCGGGCAACCCGCACCCCATTGAGTAAGCGACCCGCGCGAGAAGGCGTCGATCGCGGCCACGCACGCCGGCTCGTCGAGCAACGGCACCTGGCCGCGGGCCGCTACCGTGAGGGGTACGAGGTCCGGCTTCTCGCGCTACATCCGCGCAAACGTTGAGGCGCTCAAGATGTCGGCCTTACCCCCGCGACCGCGAACTTCATTCCGGCGGTCGCTTTCATTCCACCCAGCGTCTGGCTCGGCAGGGCGCCGCCTGCTTTACAAGCAAGTGCTGCCTCATGCCAGTGCGCCAATAGGCGACTAGGCGGAAAGGGAGTGAGCCTTTTGTAAGCGCCAAATGAGATAGGGCAGAACCGTGAGCGAGAGAATCACCAGGGCATGAGACAGGCCGTCGAAGACACCCGGCATGGAAGCCCCGTGGGCGAAGCCCATACTGATGTGTCCGAATCCACCGGGGACGGCTGTGCGACTGGCATGAACTTGGGCGGTGCCGCCGATCCATGCGATCAGGACCAGACCGACCGTGGGCCAAACCGCCTTCAATCTTTGACGGGCGGCGATGATTCCGATTCCCCACCCGATGAGAATCGGTGCGCCGTAATAGATCAACCTGCCGACGCCAAAATAGAAATTCGCGATCCCATGCACGCGAGTACCGAAAGGCGTATCGGCTCCCGGCAGAAAGATCTTCCAACCCGACCACAAAATTAACAGGGCAACGAAGTAGGACCCGGCTAGAACGAAGATCGGGGCAAGACCGAAAATCGCCCAGGGCGCTCGAATACACCAAGATTGGAACTGGCGCTGCTCTATCATCGCCTTAGCGAGATCATCTACCCCGCCGAGCCGGAGGAGCGCCGCGGCTTCCGCATCCGCCCGGCTACGGCCAGCCCGTTCCTCTTCCGCCCTCAGGTCGGCCCAATGATCCGCCAGTTCGCTCAGATAGCGCCCCACATGCCGTGGCGCGATGCCCGCCCGCAGCAGGCGTTCGCGGAGTTCATGGAATGGCTTCGCCATGTCGCCCTCCCGTCAGTATGTGTTGGATTGCGGCCGCCAGATTGGTCCAAACCTCCGACAGATCAGCCAATCGATGCGATCCGACCGGGGTTACAGAATAATAGATACGGCTACGGCGGTTGACCGTCTTTCGCCGCGACTCTAGCGCCCCATCGCGTTCCAACCCGTGCAGCACCGGGTAGACTACGCCTTCGCCGACCGCGATCACGGCGGCGGTGCGGCTACGGATTGCCTGCACGATCTCATAGCCATACATCTCCTCTTGCTGGAGTAGCCTGAGGATCAGGAGCTCCGGAACCCCATTCATAAAATTCGGATTGGTTTCGCGCGCTGCCATTGAAGAGCCATAATACCTCGTAGTTCGAGGCATTGCAACGGGCACGGGGCGCTGGCTTTCGAAGCCGCTCGATCGACGGGACCCTGACGGGCAGGGCGGCGGTTGACGTCCCAGGCACGCTCGCCTTCAGGGGGCATGAAAATATCCGCTCGATGATTGAAACCGCTCCGTGTTCGCGCAGGCTGCCGAGGCCTCTGTCGAAAGGATGGAAGGTAAACCGCGGTTTCGTACGGTGCTAATCATCGGACAGTCGAGTGGTCGCCGGGTTAGGGGTGGCGCTCGGCATTCGGCAAGAGCACTCCGCCCTCAATCTTCGGAATACCGAAGTGCCCGCCGAGATGGGAGAGCTCGAGCGGACTGATGGACCCGGATACCAGGATAAAGTTGACTTCATTCGGCCCGGCAACCAGAATCGCGACATTGGAGATGGCGCTATTCTCCACGTGGACCCAGACATCGGTCACCCCCGAGCCTCCACCTTTCTCATGATTGTTCACCAGCTGTTGCCAGCCGGCCGTTTGGTACTCGTGTTTCACCGAGGTCAGAGCCTCCGGATCATAGATCCAGGGTTCCGGAAAACGGTAGCTGTGCACTGACACTCCAANNACCCCTGCGATCACGCGGCGAAGGTCCAGGTTGTTCGGGTCCAGTTTGGAGGCAAATACCAGCATGGAGTGGTCGAGGGTGAACTCGGTTTTCGAGGACGCGCTTTTCTGCAAGGCGGCAATGCTTTGAGGAATCCACTCCGGCTGCTGCGCCTCGGCTCCTAGGGCTGCGGAAATGGCGATCAACACGATAGAAGCAATGCGAAACGGCCTCATGGAGCGCTCCCTGGTAGGACGAGATGACTTGCAGTCCCACCTTCTAAGGCATCCCTCTCCCGCCTGGCAATGCACGGCATGTCATTCGCTGCTCATGCGCTAACCGGATGAATCGACACTCATTACGACGAGAAGTCAACTCTTGGCGAAGGCTGGATTTGGCCGTACCCCGGCCCGAAAAGCGGAGGCTCGCCCCAGGTCGGCGCCGGTCCAGAAAAACAACCGGCAGTGGCAGGCGGACGTTACTAGATTCCTGGCTTTCTTTGGCGGGTGATCGTCAGTCCCTGCCGCAAGCCCATCCCGGCGCCTTTGGAGCCGGATAGTTTGGTGAAGGGTCGCGAGGGCTACGTTCCATCGTCGGTCCCCTTATTTCCATTTCCGCCCTTCACCGAGCCCAAAGCCGCACCGAGAGCCATCCCTACGCTAATCCAGAGCCCGACATTGTGAAGTGCCGCCCCCAGCGCTACTCCCAGGGCAAGACCCACAGCTGCTCCGACGCCTATATTATTCTTCATCGGTCTCCTTCATCCTGTGCATCGAGGGACCGCCGCATAATACCTGATTAAACTACGGCCTCGCCCCCGTGGCTCCCTGGACCGCTTGCGGCGAATTGTGCGCCGGTGGAAGGGCAAGAATAGTAAGGGGACGGAGCAGGCAGCGAGGCCGGGAAGGTCGGCAGCCCGGAACTGCCGAAGGCGCACCCTGGCCGTCAGACACCGGCCATCTTAGATGTTGATCAACCACCGCTTTAATGAGTTTCTGTAGCTGACTGTTGAGTAGGCGGTTGCGCCGGCTGACGCTCCGGTTCGTCGGGCCCGGCATTGTGCCGGACGTCGGCTCCGCGCACCCAGAAGATTACATCCTCGGCGATGTTAGTGGCGTGGTCGGCCACCCGTTCCAGGTTGCGAGCCACCAGCAGTGCGTCGAGAGCTTGACGGGTTACGTCCGGGTTCTCGTTCATGGATTTGACCAGGACAATGAAGGCTTCGTCTTTCATGCGATCGACCACGTTATCCATCTCGAGCACGGCCTGGGCGAGTTCGGCTTTTCCTTCGATAAACGATTCCAGGGCACGGCGGACCATGGCGGAAACGGCTGCGGCCATGCGGGGGATGTCGACGGGCAGGTCGGCTTTGGGCAGTTCGACCATGTCCATGACGCGCTCGGCGATGTTGACGGCTTGATCGCCCACTCGTTCCAGGTCGGAATTGATCTTGGTTACCGCCAGAATGAAGCGCAGATCCACGGCCATCGGTTGCTGCATGGCGAGAAGGTCAAACGCCAACTCATCAATTTCGCGCTCGGTGATGTTGATTTGGCTCTCGCCTTCGAGCACCATGTGGCAACGGGCCAGGTCGCGGTCAATGTACGCCTGGCAAGCGCGGTCGACAGCTTGTTCGGCCAGCCCGCCCATGCGAAGCAGGCGTGCCCGGAGTTCGTCGAGTCCTTGGTGAAAACGGCTGCGCATTATCCAAACCTGCCTGTAATGTAGTCTTCCGTACGTTTGTCGGACGGGGTGGTAAAAATTTTCTCGGTTTTGTCGAATTCGATCAGCTCGCCCAGCAGGAAGAAACCGGTGAACTCTGCCACCCGGGACGCCTGTTGCATGTTATGGGTTACGATGACAATGGTAAAGCTTTCCTTGAGCTGGAAGATCAGTTCTTCGATCTTGCCGGTCGAAATCGGGTCGAGGGC
>PKYX01000036.1 GCA_003132825.1 Acidobacteriaceae bacterium | reverse complement strand
CTTCCGCCACCGGGATGTCGCTGGTTCCCGCCGATACCACGGCGATGATTCCTTTGCCGTATTTGTGCGAATCGCGCTGCAGCACGATGGCACGTGCCAGCTCGCGATACTCCACCGCGCGTATTTTCTTCTTTACCGCGGCAAACTGCTTCCGATCGGCATGTGTGGCCAGCACATTGCCTTCATGCCTGGCCAACCGGGCGAAGATCTGTGCCGTCTGCGACGGAGTCTTCCCCTCTCCGAAAATCACTTCGGGCATGCCCGCGCGCAGGCTGCGATGATGGTCGACCTTGGCGAATCCCAGGTCTTCAAACGGAAGGTGCCGCAAACGCTCGACCGCCTCGTCGGGCGAGAGCCGCCCCTTGCGGACCTGCTCGAACAATTTGCGAATGGATTCAGCGTTCAAGGCAGCGCTCGGCGATGGCCACGCCGTAGGGGCGCGGCTGGCTCCGTCTCCCCAGCATGCAGCATAAACCAAGCGGCTTGCGGAACGAATCTCGCCGCTGGTTTGTGAAAGGGAACGACGTCAAGAACTCAGGTTATCATTTCCCGGGCAGCCGGCCACCGACACCGGCCTTCACCCGGCCGTCCGTCGCTCCTCGGCCGCAGCCGGCCGGACCGACCTTGGCCGTTTGCGGCCCGAACGTCCTTTGCCGACGACTTCCCAACAAATCTCCCGGGCTCGCCCCGGCGGCTCCGGATGCGAGAGAAACAGATGGCGCAGCCGGCTGCGGCTCACACTGCCCGCGAGATACTTGTCGTATAGATCGCTGCCTAGCATGTAGCCCAACTGCAGCGCGTTCTCTTCGATCTTACCTCCGTTGCCGCGCACCGCCGCTTCCATGAACTCTTCGCAAATGGTGCGCGACAATTCCCCTCGATCTCGCACCGCCGCACGGGCCGGATACAGCACCCGCGACCCGAAGTATCCGAGCGCGTGTTCGAGCGTCCGGGTGTAGAACTGGTCCGCTGGTTCGGCCGCGTTTTCGCCTCCCCGCAAAGGCAACCCGCGACAAGCATGATGCAGAAATCGCGCCGCTTCTTCCGCCCCGTACATCATTTGGAACTCGCGCACATAAAACGCATTCACCCGGGGCAGATATACGCTGCCCCGTTCCCCCACCCAGCGCAAAATTGCCTCCTGCTCTGGTTCGACCGCGCTTTCCCGCGCCACCAGGCGACGCAGCCGCCCGTCGGAGACGCCGCAGCACACCTCGGGCAGCAGGTCCACCAGAAATTTTGGTTGCTTCCCATTGTGCGCGGCATAGCGGTCGATGTCCAAGAAACGCAGGAGGCTGTCAATCAGGTTGTAGATGGTGGGAACAAGGTCGGGCCCCTCCTCGTCGCTGCGCCCCCAGCGGCTGAGGTGCAGCCGGTAGCTTTCATATTTTTCGAGCGGGGTGGAGTTGAAGACGCAAATCACGTCGTCTGCGACCCGAACCGCTTCGACGCATTCGCTCTCCTCTCCCGCCGCATGCCAGTAGAGCGCGTCCACATTTTGCAGCACGGTGAGTGTCCGTTCCTCGGGCAGCTGCTCCCGCAGCAGGCGAGGCAGGTGCCCCGGCGCCAAATGGGATTCGCCAAACAGCACAACCACGGCGGCGTTCGGGTGGCGCTGCCGAATCTCACCAATCTTGTGGGCGGCGTGGCGGTCGCGCGCGCCGATCTTGCGCAGGTCTTCCCGGGGCATGCAGTCCAGTCCGTAGATTCCTTCCGCATATTCACGCGCCGTCACTAGCAATTGGTAAAAGGGTCCCCAGTCGTAGCCCCAGTCGAGGTCAAAACGGATGCGTTGGCGCAACTCGGCGTCGTCGATCTCGCGGCGCCACCACTCGTCCAAAATGTGCTGGTCGCGGGCAAAGATGGTCTCGACCCCGAGTACCACAGGACGGTCTCCGGGCTGCGCCCGCTCCTCGAACAGCCTGGCGGCAAAGCGTTGCGCGGCCGGCAGAGCGTGATAGTCGCCGATCAGAATGAGGTCAGCGGCACCCACCATGTTTTTCATGGGCTCGGGGTTAAGAACGGAATCGTAGGATCGAAACGCCTGACTGAAGTCTTTCAGATATTTCCGCCGCCCACTGGGATCGGTGACCCGGATCTCACGCTCCACGCCCGCCAGGGCGTGCAACTGCGCTTCATTGCGCCGGGACCGTAACTTGGTCATTCTCGCCATGATCGTTCGGTCGTCGCCTGCTCTTGACTGCGCTCCCCCGCCTCCCTATGCTCAGACTCCGAACGGAGGAATCGATCTTGCCCAAGCACCTGGCGCAGAACCCGCCGCCTCAGAACCTGACAGTCGCGACCACGGGCGCGAGCGGGTCGTTGTTTCTCAAGCAGTTTCTGCTCGCGCTCGAACGCGATCCGCGGGTCAAGACCGTCAACTTCGTGGCTTCCGACAGCGCCCTGCGGGTCATGGCCGAGGAGCTTGGCCTGCGCGGGCGCGGTAACCTGGTCGGCCAGATTCTCGGCAAAGCCTCGCGCAAGATTCACCCGCAGTCGAACCGCGATATCGGCGCCAACATTGCCAGCGGCTCCTACCCGGCTGACGCCATGGTCATCATCCCCTGCAGCGTGGGTACGCTCGGGCGTATCGCCCATGGCACCGCTTCGCATCTGATCGAACGCGCCGCCGACGTCTCTCTCAAGGAGAAGCGTCCCCTGGTGCTGTGCGTGCGCGAGACCCCGCTCAACAAGATCCACATCCGCAACATGTACC
>PKYX01000486.1 GCA_003132825.1 Acidobacteriaceae bacterium | reverse complement strand
AGGAGATTATTGAAATCGTGAGCCACGCCGCCCACCACTCGACCCATGGCTTCCAACTTCTCCGACTCGAGCAACTGTTTCGCGTCTGAGGTTCGATCGTCGTTTTTCCGCAATTGCAAAACTGCATGCATCATTCAGCCCCTCAACCCTGGGTTGGCCCGCTTCGGGAACTCGGCTGGGCTTCGAGGAAGCGACCTGCGGCCGGCGTCGCGCTCGCGGATCGCATCCCCAAACGGGAAATTCGACCCCCGTTGTCCGGCTCTGATCGAGGCTCCCTATTTGGGAAGTTTAGAGGTCCAGCCCGGAACTTATAAGGCCATTCGTCACAGGAATCTGTGATGGATGACCAAGATTGGGAAGTGCAAAAAGAGGAATGGGACAAGAGACGGAGGCTGACCGGTTTCGGAGGTGGAGATCAATGCCTGATCGGCAGGGCTTGGGTTAGAAGGAAAGTGAGGCGCCCGGCGGCGGGGAATTCGACATCGTTGTTTGCGCTCGGCTGGGCATTTCGCTGGCTACCCGCTCCCTCCGCCACGCGGTCGACGAGCGCCCCGGGAACCGTTTCCTTGCCGAGGAGCGCGACTTCCCTCACCAGGCGGGAGCCGCCCTTTAGAAATACGCTCGAAGTCTCGAGCTTCACGGGCTGGCCGCCGATCGAAATTCCGGTCAACCGGAGCCGCAAATAGCCGGGGTCANNAGCGCATCGAAGGAGTCTCCGGCATGGCAGGTGGCACTTGAAACCGCAGACCGAATGCGGACCGTCAACAGTGTGCCCGGCGGAAGCTTCGAGGATGCTAGGGAAGCGGTGGGATAGTTGCCGCCTTCGACCGAGGGATTCTCGAAAGGCAATGGTCGGCCGCTGACTGGGCCCGGGTTGGGCGCGAGCAGGTTCGGCTGCCGCGAACATCCCGGCGCCAAGGCCATGACCAAAATCAGCGGCGCAAGAAAAGCCGCCTTGCCTGATTCCATGAGCCGATCCTCACTCTTAGCTAGGTATTTGGCAAGTCGCAAGACGAATGCCATTGCCGCCGATCGATGAATCAGCGACTTAGCATTAGAACCCGATTACCGGTCGAGTATTTTTTGCCGGGTGGGGCACGCGAAGAGTGACGGGAACCAGGGAACCCGAGAGCTTTCTCGCCCAACGGCCAAAAAATCTGAGGGCACCAGCTGTGCCCTCAGAGGTGGTATCTGGGTGGGTGGAATCTCTAGTTGGTAGCGCCCGATCCCGCCGCCGCGCTCTGGGGCTCGCTCTCCGGCTGCACGATCACCCCGTCAAACGGAGTCGCTGCCACAAACCGTCCATGCAACAGGCCAATGTGGCGCAATGAGTATCCGGCGTCCGGGCCGCGATGCCAGCTGAGGCCGCCGTCCTGACTTTCGAACACCACCCCGGTAGCCGTGCTGGTTGCCAGCAGAAGCCTGCTGCCCGCATCGTAACTGATGGAGCTGATGTTTTTGTCCGGCAGGCCATGGAGCATGTGTTCCCACGTGCCCCCGGAATCGGCGCTGCGATACGCCCCTTCGCGGGCCGCTACCAGGATCTGCCCCTCGGGGGTGAGGGTCACGCCACGAATGGTCAGGTAGGAAGGCAGGGCGGCCTGGGTCCACGAGGTTCCGGAATCGGTCGACAGCAACACCAGAATTCGGGTTGCGGCCACCAGCAGATTCCCGCTGGCCTGCACCGAAACCAGCTCCTGCTTGCCGAGCACCGGGCCGCCGCTCCAGCTCCGACCGTCATTGCTGCTGATGAATAATCCTGCCGAGGTGGCAGCCAGCCAGCGTCCGGGCACGATTTCAATGTCATCCACGCGGGCGTTCAGCACCGAGCGGGTCACCGATTTCCGGGCTACCGATACTCTTTTTTTCCCTTTGGTCAAGCTACGAAAACTTACTTTCTCATTGACCACGTTATTGATCGGGTGCCAGGCGCCGCTATTCGGCTCCAGCAGGAAAATGCCCCGATTGGTTCCCGCCACCAGGGCGCCCGAGCTGGCCTGCTGCAAGGTGAACACGTCCCTGCCCCCCAGACCCTCACTTTTCTGCGACCAGTGTTGCCCGCCGTCCTGCGAAGCAAAAACGCCGCCCCATTCCCGGTCATTCAGAACCCCGACAAATACGGTGTTGGGGTCGTTCTTGTCGGCCAGGATCGAAGTAACGTAGCGGTGGGTGTAGCCATGGTTTGAAGCCAGGAACGTTTCCGCGCCATCATCGCTCGCGAGCACACCCCCGCGATCAGTGGCCAGCAAAGCCCGGCGGGAATTGCGCGGATCGATCAGGACGTCATTCACCACAATTTCCGCACCCGTCACCCGTTTCCAACTGGTGCCGCTGTCGGTGGTCTTCCACAGGCCTTCGGTGGTTCCCGCATAAACCACGGCGGGATTGGCGGAATCCTGCTTCAGCACACGGGTGCGGCGCGCGGAAAACGGAATGCCCTGAATCTTGTGGAACACCTCGCCGGCGTTCTCGCTCTTGTAAATGCCGGAGCAGGCGCTCGCGAAAACAACCGACGGATTCGACGAATCCACGATGATCGAAAACACGTCGGAGTCGTCAATCATGCCCTTGTTGATCTGCCGCCAATTGGCGCCACCGTCTTCGGTTTTCCAGGCCAGGTGCCAGGTCCCGGCGTACACCACATTGGGATCGCGGGGATCGACTGCAATAGATTCGATGTTTTTAATCTCGGCCTGACGGGAGGAAGAAATGCGCTGCCAGGTGTTACCTCCGTCGAGGCTGCGGTAAGCGCCGTCGAGTGCGCCGGCAACCAACACGCGCGAGTCCGAAGCCGCCATGGCTAAAGCCCGGATGGACTTTCCATGCATGTCGGGAAGCGCTTCCCAGCTTTTACCGCCATCGCGAGAGCGGAAGACATCGCCGGACTGCTGATTGTCCACGCTCCAGGCGGCGACGAAGATGGTTTTCGGATTCTGGGGATCCACCGCAATATGGTCGAGCACGAGGTCGTCGCCCTCGCCCAAATGCGCGAATCGCGACCAGCTGTGGCCGTTGTCGTTCGAGGAAAACAGCTCACCGGTGCTCGTGCCCAGAAAAATGCGGTCGGGATTTTGCGGGTCGTAGCTGAGACTCCGGACATCGCCTCCATCCGGGCCCAAAACTGCCCACTGACCGGCCCCTGCGGCGGTCGTAAAGGACAGCATCATGATCACTGTAATCAGCCACTTGCGTGAGTTGAAACCCGATTGCATAACGACGCCCCCAGGAGCCTTAGCAGGCCCGAAAGCAAGCCTGACAGCGTAACCTAAGCCAATCAAGTTACCTAAGGGAAGGAAAAAAAGGGCCGGTCGAGGGGCTTCTCGACCGGCCCGGACACCCTTTCGTTTCCGTCAGTTAGCCTTGGCCTTGGACACCTTCTTCTTGCCCGCGGCGTGGGGATGATCGGGAACCGGCATTACCTTGGACTCATCGACCGACTGCGTGCCCTCGCCGGAGAACGTAGCCCCCGGCGGGACCACCCAGAATTCCGCCGTCATGCTGCCCGCGCTTCCGGTGCGGGTTTCGATGCGAGTGGCGTCGATGGCCTGCTTGGCTTCTCCGCCCGAGAGATAGGCCTTGGCGTTGACGGCGCGCTCCGCCGCCAGATTCGGGCGCTTCTCGGTCGGTTCGGCGTTGCCCACGATGACCAGTTTGTTGTCGGCATTTTGCTGCAAGTTCTTGGCCACATCGTCCAAGATCGCCTTGCACTCGTTGTCCACACGCCACGGTTTCCCGATCTTATCCATCTTCGAGAAATCGCACTCACTCAGCTTGCTGGCCTGCGGGGGCGGTGGAGGCGGAGCCTCGACCATCACGGGAGTGGAAGCCGAAGCGCTCAGACCGCGCGGATCGGTGCAGGTGGCGCTGACCGTGACCGTGCCCGGCGCCGTGCCGGAAGTGTCCAAGGTTGCCGTGGTTCCGTTGCCCGCAACCGTGCCTCCCGTGGCTGTCCAGCCGCCGACCGTAACCGGCACATTATCCGGGCTAGTGCAGGTGCAGGATAGATTCACGCTGCCGCCCACTTGCACCGTGGTGGGATTGGCCGAACAGGACATGGTCGGTGGATTCTTCGGCGGCTCCTTCACCGTGAAGGACGCCGAGCAACTCAGTTCTCCACCCTTTTTCACTTTGGCATCGGTAATGTGAGCGGTGACCGTATAGCTGCCGCCGGCCACTCCGTTGGTGTCGATACTGGCGGTTGTGTCTTTGGCTTCCACTTTGCCGCCGGTGCTGGTCCAGTTATAGGACAGTGTGTGCTTGGGATTGGGGTTGCTCACCGTGGCGGTGGCGGTGATCGGTTCGCCCACCATCACCTCGCTCGGCTGCAGCGAGCAACTGGCGGTGGGCGCAATGATGGGCGCGCCCCCGAAGTTAAATAGCAAGCCCCCGCGCAGGCGCACGCCTTCGAGCGAGACTCGCCGCAGGCCGGAATCGGTGCTCGGAACCTCATCCGCGAAATTGTGTTTCCCCCAGACGTAGTCCGCTTCAAACAGCCGGATGGTCAGACGAGGCACCACCGGCAAATCGATTCCGCCGCCGAGAATGGCTCCCAGGCCATTGTCCGAATACGAGTCCGTCCCCGCAGTCACGGTAGCGACGTTGAACCGATTCACTCCCAACAGCGAGTGCACGAAGTAGTTCATTCCGGGAGTGCGAAACGTCAGCCGCGGACCGCCCGAAACCGTGGTTTCGTAACCAAAATCATTCCAGTTGTGACCGAAGTCGACCTCGAACGCCCAGTGCGAAGTGAAGTTGTACGCCACCGCACTGCCCAGGCCCTTCCCCATTCCCGGCGGAGTCACCGCCACCGGACTAGCGGCGGGTTGACCGGATTCGGGGACTTGCCCTCCCGGGTTCAGCCACTGGTAGCCGACAAACAGGTCAATTTTGGGCGGAGTTTCCGCTTGGTCTTGCGCCGCCAGCAGGCTCGACATTCCCACGAGTATCATCGTCAGCAAGAGACTAAACACCAATATGTGACTTCGGCGTCCATCACCACGATTTGACATGTAGCCCTCCAATATCTTTTGGGAAACTCGGCTTGCGGATGCTGCAACTAAGTTCCTG
>PKYX01000382.1 GCA_003132825.1 Acidobacteriaceae bacterium | reverse complement strand
GAAACCACCGCATCGTAGGAATCAAAAGGATGGTGCAGCAGGATGTCGTGGCGGCGCAGCTCTTCGAACAAATCCTGCGATTTGGCGGTGAGGCGGAGTTCCCGGGGCGAAAAGGCTTTGTACTTGAGTTCGGGATGCTGGGTCTGCTCGTAGATGTTGAACATGCGGGACAGGTTCACCGGGCCATGCACGGGGAATACCTGCCAAGGGTCCAGTTCGAAATTTGTCCGCAGGCGTTCGACAATCTCCGGATCGGCGTCGGCTTCGATTTCGAGCCGGACCGCGTCCCCTTTGCGGCGGTTGTGCAGCTCGGTGCGCACCGACTCCAGCAGATTGCGCGATTCTTCCTCGGCCAAGTACAGGTTGCTGTTGCGGGTCACGCGGAAAGCGGCCGAAGAAACGATATCGTAGCCGTGATACATGCGGGATGCGTGGTGAGCGACCAAATCGGCGAGAAAGATGAAATCGTCGGTGCCTTCGGAGGGAAGGCGAATCAGGCGCGGCAGGGCGCGAGGCACGGTCACGACGCCGGTGTAGGTGAGCGAAGAACGCCGCCGCCGGCGCAGCAGGAAAGCGACACACAAGGCTTTGTTGATGACCCGGGGAAAGGGATGAGCCGGGTCGACTGTGACCGGTGTGAGCAGGAGGTCGAGCTCGCGCTCACTGTAATCGTCGATGAATGCCCGGGCCTTCGGGCTGAGCTCATGCACGCTGAGCACGCGAATGCCGTGCTCGCTGAGCGCGGGACGCAACTTCTCGTTCCAGCAAAGGTATTGATCCTCCACGAACTCATGGGTTTCGCGGGAAAGCTGGTCGCGCTCCTCGAGCAGCGTGAGGCCATCGGGCCCGGACTCGCTGTAGCCATCCTCGATCTGCTGCACCAGCCCAGAGACTCGCACTTCGAAAAATTCGTCCAGGTTGCTGGCGCTGATGGCCAAAAACTTCAGGCGTTCGAGCAGCGGAACGCTTTCGTCCTGCGCTTCTTCCAGGACACGGCGGTTGAAGGCCAGCCAGGAAACCTCGCGGTTGATGTAGTAGTCCGGGTTGTCGAGCGAAAAGCGGGCCATAACTGAGCGCTTGGTATCTGCTCTCTCGTTTATTTCTTGCCGTCCCCCGGCGCCGTCTCGGCGGCCTTCGCGGGCCAGCTGCGACCATCCATTGACGGGTCCTCTGCCCGCCCCTCCTCGGGCGCGTGAGCGGTCAAATGTCTGTGCCGCAGCCCCCCGACCGAAGGAAACCTAGGCGACGACAGGGATTCCGGCTCCGGCGCCGCCGCGTGAGGACCAAGTATAAAGCAAAGCGCCAGAGACCACTGCTTCTCAAAAATGGCAGAAGCGCCGGGAACTATCCGGCGCTCCGGAGAATATGTCCTTCAAAAACCTGCCGATCCCATCCATCGACATGGGCCGAAGGAAGGTCCTAGTGCACCTGCTTGATGGACTCTCGAACCTTGGCCGCGACGCTGTCAGGCAGGGGCGCGTAGTCGAGCGCTGCGGTCATTTTCTCCCCGTCATCGAGCATCCAGGTCAGGAAGTCCACCATAATCTTGCCCCTCGCCTGGTCCTTGGATTGCATTGGAATCAGGAGCCAAGTAAAGCTCGAAATGGGGTAAGCATCTTTCCCCGGGGCGTTGGTGATGGACACCCGGAAGTCCGCGGGCATGTTTTTCACCGATGCGGCGGCAGCGGTGGTTCCTTCGAGACTGGCCTTGACCCAATTGCCGGCAGCGTTCTTCATGGTCCCATAAGGAATGTGGTTCTGCGCCGCGTAGATCAGCTCCAGATAGCCGAAAGCTCCGTCCATCTGACGAATCATCCCGGCTACACCCTCGTTGCCTTTGGCGCCTAGGCCGACCGGCCACTTAATCGAAGCGCCCTTGCCGGGCCCGCCTGCCCACTCCGCACTGATTTTCGAGAGGTAGTCGGTGAAGATGAAGTTGGTTCCGCTGCCTTCGGAACGATGCACCACCACAATGCTTTGGGCGGGCAGCTTTACCCCGGGATTGTCCTTCACGATGGCTGGGTCGTTCCAACTGGTGATCTTGCCCAAACAGATGTCAGCGATGACTTGCGCAGAAAAACGCAGATCACCAGAGACGCCGGGAACGTTGTATGCCAGGACGACCGCGCCGAGGACGGTTGGAATGTGCAGAATCTTCACTTTGGCTTGCGAGAGCTGTTCGTCCGTCATGGTGACATCGGCGGCCCCGAAGTCCACCGTCTGGGCTAAAACCTGGCGAATGCCGCCGCCGCTGCCAATCGATTGATAGTTGATCTCAACGTCGGGATGAAGCTTGTGGTAGTCGCTGAACCATTTGGAATACATCGGATAAGGGAAAGTTGCGCCCGCCCCATTCAATGTGGTCTGCCCAACAGCGGGTATCGCCAGAGCCAGACACAAAAGCGCAAGTTTACGTAGCACGCGTTGTTTCCTCCTTTTACTAGGTAGCATCGGTTCTACGTTCGGATTGTTACATGACGGTTACAGACCCGTGAATATCTCATGAATCCCCAAGCAAAGCTTGGGTTTACGGGCGATCCCGATTCTGCAAATTTCAAGCGAGCGGGGGAATTGCAAGGGACCAACCGTCCCCACCGGGCTCGGATCAATGACTGGAGTCGAGGCGGGCAATTTCCCGGGAAAATAGAGGATTGCCAGGAAACTGGTCGCGGAGCGAGGCCAGAACCTCGCGGGCGCGAACTTTATCCTTCTCCCGGACGTAAGCGATAGCCAAGAGAATGCGCGCAAAAGGCGCCAGGTAATGACCACGTGCGGCGGTGATTTCAAGCTCGGCGATGCCCTGACTCTTGTCTCCCCCGATACCACCCAACCGGAGGATCCAGCGCACCGGCGCCGCCATGCTGCCTAGGACGTACTTGCTGAACCCGGTCGCAATATGGGCGTCGTAGCAATCCGGGTCCACGGCAAGCAGCTGCTGTGCCCATGCGGTGGCCTCCCGCGTGTAGTGCAAGGAAACCAAATTGTGCTTGGCGATCAATGCCGCATAGTCGGCCTTCAGGCCGGAAGAAAGGGTCATGGCAAACAGAGCATCGCTGTCCTTCGGATTACGGCTAAGACGAGCCTGGGCGCGGGTCTCGGCGAGCGCGAGCGCAGCATCGAAGCGAGTCTGGAGGGCGGGATCCGGGGATAGCTGCTGGCGCGCGGCGAAGGCTTGATCATCGGTATAAAACTGGGATTCGAGGACGCCGAGACGGTCGAACTCTGAAAAGAGCAAACCCGCGGCATCGAAAACCGGGCCGAGGGGGTCGTCCGGATGCTGCTGCGTCCAGGAGGAAAAGACCACGTGCCCTGCCGTGAAATCGAGACCGTAGAGAAGGCGGAACCCATCCTCCAGAAACGGGTTGGGAGCGTTCGGCTCGGCACCGGCGGGGAGAGCGCACAAAGTGCAAAGGAGCAGCGACACGAGGAGGAGGAATCCTCGCCTGCGCCGGTCGAGCCGAAAAGTCATTGCGCCCATAGGTGCGTGGTTCCCGAAGGCATCCCGCTCCACCCGGGAGGGGTGAACAGCTCCCAAGCTTACATGCTAGGAACCCTTGTGTTTGGCATTAGTTTGCAAAAAGATTGTTAAAACGCCGCCAGCGAGCGCAGTTAGGGAACGGTGAAGCCTGGGACGTGCAGCAATGCTCGCATCAGAGATCTCTCGTGATCAGTGATCGGCCTTTTGGTGCGCCGGCACGATCCGGAGAACTCGGCAAGTTTCGTGCCGGGATGGCTTCCACACATACCCGCCAGCGAGGGTCACGCTCTTCACCGACACGAGAACGGTCTTGGCAGCGCCCCCCGGGTAGGCATATTTCACCGTGTAGGGCGTCGCCGAAAAGAACATTGCATTGTCCTCGCGGCAATCGGCATCCCCAGCTTTATGAGCCTGGCCACGGGCCAGCACGCAGTTGAATTCTATCCGTCGAATCGGTAGCTTGCCGACGTTTCGGAAAGTCACACTAATGGAATCCCGATCGCCTG
>PKYX01000074.1 GCA_003132825.1 Acidobacteriaceae bacterium | reverse complement strand
ACGGCGGAAATTATTACACGCTTACCTACTCTCCCCCAAGTCATATGGATGATGGAAAATGTCACAGCATTGCGGTGAGACTCGACCAGGGAAACTATCAGCTTTCGTACCGGCGCAGCTACTGCCGTGTTCCTCAGGTCTCCACCGCGGCGGATGAAAACGGAGGGAATTCCGGGGCATCAACGCTCGCAATTCCGTTGCAGGCGGGCGACGTACTGCAGGCAAACATGAAGCTGGGTGCACCCATGCTGCATGATCTGGTGTTCTCTGCGCATGTGCGCACCGATGGTGGGGTGGTGATGGCAACTGCGGCTCAAATGGAGCAACTGCAGGAGCAGGCCGCATTCTTCCGCACGCATCGCAGAAACAAGCCCGTAAAACCGCTACCTCCCGTACGTATTCAAACCTACACCATCGACTACCGCGTGCTCGATCCCCAGTTCAAAGCGCAGGCAGAACGCAGCGGCAAACAGCCGACTCTCGAGTTTGCCGTCGCGGCGTTCGATAACGCTGGCAGAGTGCTGAACGGTGTGGTAAACGATGGCGTCCAGGAGGCCTCGACACAGGCATCAGAAAACAAGGCTGGATTGTTTCGGGTGCGCCAATGACTGGTAGTCCCGATAGACGCCAAGTCCATTCGGGTCGGCGTGCGTGACCGCACGAACGACCGCATGGGCACACTGGAAACCGCGCTTCCGCTAGCCCCGGAAGCCGTGAGTCTGAGTCAAGGANNACGATTTAGGGGCGAAGCATTCATGGAGTAAGCCTTCCGCATCAACATTGCCGGCCAACCGTCTTGATCCTCGCGTATACTCCAACACCAACATGGCTGATGGCACCCATCTTGCGCCCTCGCGGCCTGAACTCTCCCGCGACCTGGGCGTAAGCCACGCCTCGGCCGTAGTTGTCGGAACCATCATTGGCAGCGGAATCTTTCTTGTGCCTGCAGAAATGATGCAGGCGGTCGGCTCGGCGAAGCTCGTCTATCTGGCCTGGGTCGTGGGCGGGGTGCTGTCATTTTTTGGCGCCCTTACTTACGCGGAACTCGGGGCGATGAAGCCCGAGGCCGGTGGTGAGTATGTCTATGTCCGCGACGGATACGGACCAATGGCAGGATTTCTTTACGCGTGGACTTGGTTTGTTATTGCGAAGCCTGGTTCAATCGCCACCGTGGTTACAGGGTTGGTCCGAATTCTGGGAACTTTTTCCATATTCTCTTTCTTCTCGGTCAACCTGGTGCGCGCGCCGTTTGTCCTGCACTGGGGACAAATGTTTGCGATCGCCGCTGCCATCCTGATCTCATTGCTGAACTACCTTGGCGTAAAGAGAGCCGGTGAGTTTCAACTCGTGTTCACGCTGCTGAAAGTGGCGATCATCCTGGGAATCGTGGTGATCTGTTTCAGCGGAATGGGCAACGCGGCCGGTCGGGGATGGAGCAACTTCGCCGGCACCTTCAGCGCTGCGAAGGGTGGAGTCGCCGGATTCATGGCGGCCCTGGTGGCCGCGCTCTGGGCCTATGACGGATGGAACGACCTGAATATGGTGGCCGGTGAGGTGAAGCGGCCGGAGCGCAATATTCCGATCGCTCTGATCGCCGGGGTGGCCACAGTCGGCGTGCTTTACATTCTGGTGAATGCGGGCGTGCAGTATGTGCTTCCCGCCAATGCGATCGCAGCTTCGCCGCGACCCGCATCGGATGCGGTGGCGCTGGTGATGGGCCGAATGGGCGCCAGCATTGTTTCGGCAGGCATGGCGCTGTCGATGCTGGTCACGCTCAATGGCACCATCATGAGCGGTGCCCGCGTGCCCTTCGCAGTGGCTCGGGACGGATATTTCTTTCGTGCGCTGGCCGAGGTGCACCCCCGTTTTCACACTCCCTCAGTCGCGATTGGGGTGCAGGCAATCGTATCGATTCTTCTACTGCTGATCGGGGCAAATTTTCGGCAACTTTTTTCCCTAACGATTTTTGCCGAATGGCTTTTCTACATGATCGCGGGCAGCACCATCTTTGTGTTCCGGCAACGCGAGCCGCAGGCGGTGCGTCCCTATCGCATGAGGGGCTATCCCTACGTGCCGATCATTTTCGTAGCAATTGCGGCCGCTCTTCTCTGTTACACCTTCAAGAACGACTGGCCCAACTCCGGCTATGGCGTCCTCGTCATCCTGGCTGGGATCCCTGTATTCGCCTATTTCGCACGCCGGCGTAATTCCCACGCAGTTTTCGACAACCGCTAGAAGCCATCCCACCGCGGCTTCTTGCCAGGGCTGCCTGCACAGGCATCGGGGAAAACCCTTGTGACAATGCCGCCATGGAAACCAGGCCCTTTCGCGGCCGCGTAAGGGGCGTAAAGCACAGCCGCCCTTAAGCGCGTGACGGACTCGCAGTTTCGCTCCATTTACGAGAGCCGCAGGCCGGGTTCTTCGGCGGTTCCTCAGGGTCCCGGTAGCGTTTCCGAGTTGGATCGCCCGAACAAATGTCCCCCGGACCATTTTCCGACTAGGCATTCCTGAACGGCATCGTGAAGGTTACTTAAGGTCAAGAGCCGTTGACACGTTTACCCCCTGTCCTATCTCCCGTATTTTTAAGACTCCAGTCCCGGCATCTCTCCCCAGCCGGGTCCCAATGGAGTGACATTGCATGGCGGCTTACGGCTTTCAATTAGGGATACTGCCCGAACGCAAGATCAACAAACGGGCAATGGTGACCAGCTACGGACTGGTGACCATGCTGTTGCTCATCGCCTTCAACGTGGGATTGATTGTGCCGGAGAAACTGCAACTCATCGACTACCACGTGACCGAGCTGATTCCCACGCCGCCGTTGCGTCGGGAGCCAGCGCCGCTCAAAGTGAAGACAGCCAAAGCCAAGTTGCTTGCCGCAGCGAAGCTTCCAGTATTTGAACAGCCCAAACTTCTCGTGCCGCGCGAACTTCGCCGGCAAGCTCCGCAACCGGTGGAAGCGCCCAAAGTGGTGGTCAACCAGTTCGCCGCTCCGGAGTTGAAAATAGCGAACGCCGTGCGTCCGCAATTGGTGCACACGGGAGACTTCGGCGGCAGTTCGCAGAAGCCGACAGTCAATGCTGCGGTGGAGAAAGTGCAGACCGGAGGCTTTGGCGATCCCAATGGCTTGACAGGCACAGGTCGACAGGGTGCAAAACTGTACAGCGCCTCGACCGGATCGTTCGACTTGCCCGCCGGTGCCGGACAAGGTAATGGATCGGGCGGGGCAAACGGGATTAAGGGGACGGTCGCCAGCACGGATTTCGGTAGCGGCATAGCGACCGGGGGCAAGGGAAACGGGCGCAGCAATGGCAGCATTGCGACCGGCGGCTTCGGAGCGGAACAGGTAGTGCACGGCGGACCGAAGATCGCGCCGGCGGACTCCGGACCAGCCAGCACTCCAGTAGAAATCACCTTCAAGCCGAATCCGGTCTACACCGACGACGCACGCAATCTGAAGCTCGAAGGCGAAGGGCTTCTCGAAGTAAGTTTTTCGGCGAACGGAATCTTGCATGTGAATCGCGTGGTCCGCGGCCTGGGTCACGGCCTGGATGAGACTGCCATTGCGGCCGCCAACAAAATGCGCTTCAAGCCGGCACTTCGTATGGGACAGCCGGTGGATTCGACGGCGATCGTGCACGTGACGTTTCAGATGGCGTACTAAGAATTTGAGTACTTGAAAACTTTAGGTCAGAACGTTCGTTTCGTGGCCCGGAAGGTGCGAGGCGAATGGTGGCAATCGGT
>PKYX01000353.1 GCA_003132825.1 Acidobacteriaceae bacterium | reverse complement strand
AATTTCTGGGCGCCGCTTCCTACCAATTCAGTGAGCAGTCATTCCGTTGGTTTGTCGAGAGCGTGCAAGAAAGCACCGTTCTGAATTTATCCGAACTTTGGGCTATGGTGCCAGTTCTGAAGTTGGTTTTGCTGGAACAGATCGCGTTGCGCAGTGGCCGCCTGTTCCGCGATCCCGGGAATCGATCGCACGGCGTGGGCGTTTGCCTGTCCAGTCTGCGGGACACCGGCCAAACCGACTGGAAGGCGCTGATCGAACCCTTGATTCTGTTCGACCAGGTCCTGCGGCGAGATCCGGCCGGCAGTTACCCCAGGATGGATTTTGACAGCCGCGATCTGTACCGCAAGAAGTTGTCGAACATCGCGGCCCACTCCGATTGCAGTGAGATGGCGGTTGCCCGGGAAGTGCTGACGTTGGCCGAAGAAGCGCAGCGACAGGAACGTGCCGATCCCCGGGTAACTCTGCGGGACTCTCACGTCGGCTACTATCTGAACGGTGCAGGTGTCGGGGTGCTCGAGGAGAGGGTCGGCTTCCGGCCTCCGTTTGTCCAAAGAATTCGCGCCTTCTGCCGAAAACATCCCGATACCCTGTTCCTGCCCGGAATCGAGATTCTCACCCTCGTCATCATGTCAGTCGCCTTGCTGCTGCTGACCAGCCCATTCAGTTCGCCCCTGCTCATTCTGCTGTCGATGCTGATGCTGCTTTTGCCTTGCTCGCAGAGCGCGGTTCAGCTGATGAATTCCCTGGCGACCACCTTGCTGCCTCCTGAAATACTGCCCAAGCTCGATTTTTCGGAAGGGATTTCTTCCGATTGTGTGAGCATGGTCGCGGTCCCCAGTCTGCTGCTGAATGAAAAACAGGTGCACCGACTGGTCGAGGACTTGGAGGTACGCTTTCTCGGGAACCACGATCCCTACATGCATTTTGCGTTGTTGACCGATCTGGCGGATTCCCGCGAGCCCGCCGGCGAAGACAGCGCATTGGTCGATCTATGCGCGCAGTTGATTCGCGCGCTGAACGAGCAGTACGCCGGACAGGGCATGGGGTCGTTCTTCCTCCTCCACCGCTACCGCGTCTACAACCCGCGGGAACGAGCCTGGATGGGATGGGAGCGGAAGCGCGGAAAGTTGATGGACTTGAACCGGCTGCTGTGTGGACAGGCCGACAACTTTCCCGTGAAAGTTGGGGACCTGTCGATCCTTCAGAACGTGCGCTTCGTGATCACGCTCGATTCCGACACTGAGCTTCCGCGCGGATCGGCGCAACGCATGGTCGGGGTCATGGCGCATCCGCTGAATCAGGCAATCATCGATCCGGAGAAAAACATCGTGGTGTCCGGATACGGAATTCTGCAGCCCAGAGTGGGGCTGAGCGTGCAGAGCGCCGCGCGTTCCCGGCTGGCGGCCATCTATGCCGGAGAGACGGGCTTTGATATCTACACCCGAGCGGTTTCGGATGTGTACCAGGATCTGTATGGCGAGGGCATCTTTACCGGAAAGGGAATCTACGAAGTGGCGGCTGTCCACCACGTCCTCGACCGGCGGTTCCCACGAAATAACCTGCTGAGTCACGACTTGATCGAAGGGGCGTACGCGCGGGCCGGGCTGGTGAGCGATATCGAAGTGATTGAAGACTATCCCTCTCACTACAGCGCCTACAACCGCCGCAAACACCGCTGGCTCCGGGGTGACTGGCAGATTACGGCATGGCTGTTCCGGGATGTGAAGAATGAATCGGGAGCGAGCGTCCGCAATCCGATTTCTCTGATTTCCCGCTGGAAGATTCTCGACAATCTGCGACGCAGCCTGGTGGAACCGGCTACCTTTTTCCTGCTGCTGTTTGGCTGGCTCGTCATGGGGCAGCCCGCCTACTGGACTGTCGTTGTCGTTTGCATTTTGCTGATTCCGGCATGGTGGCAACTGGCGCTCGACCTGGTGCGGGCGGCATGCATCCGCAGCACGGCGACCGCCCGGGACGGGTTCAGCGCGTTCCTGTCGGCGAATATCAACGTTTTTTTCATGCTGACGTTCCTCGCCCATCAGACTCTGCTTGCGCTCGATGCGGTGACGCGAGCGCTGGTGCGGCGAGTGGTGACACATTACCGCCTATTGGAGTGGGAGACGGCGGCGGAGGCGGAGCTCGGCACCGGGTCACGAGGGCCGATGGACATCTACCTCGACTGGATTCCGGCGCTGGCTCTGGGATTGGGGCTTCTGGTCGGGTTGGCACGTCCTCACGCGCTGCCGGCTGCGTTGCCGATCCTCTTGCTCTGGGCTTGCAGCAAACGCATCTCCGCTTGGCTGAATCGTCCGCCGGTTCCACTGCGGAAAGAGGCCTCGAAGAAGGAATTGTTATTTCTGCGCCGCGCCGCTCTCCACACCTGGCGGTATTTCGCAGAGTTCAGCAGCAGCGAGCACAATTGGCTGATACCGGACAATGTGCAGGAGCAGCCGCCGGCCATCGCGGCGCGCATGTCGCCGACGAATCTGGGCCTTCTTCTAAACGCACGGCAGGTCGCGTGCGAGTTTGGCTATCTCACGGTTTCAGAATTTGCGGAGCAGACGCTGCGGACTCTGGAATCCGCGGCTGGCTTGCGGAAGTTTCGCGGGCACCTGCTGAACTGGTACGACACGCGTACGCTCGAACCGCTGGCGCCCCAGTTGGTCTCTTCGGTCGACAGCGGTAACTTGCTGGCCTCACTCTGGACGCTGCAGCAAGGATGCTTGGACCGACTGCGCCATCCGATCGTGCAGCCTTGTTTGTCCGAAGGTCTGCTCGACCACCTTCGGGCCGCCAAACTCTGGGCGTTCTCGCGAAAGCAACTCTCGATTTGTGAACGGGAACAAAGGACGGAAAGCTGGCTGCAGGCCGTGCTGGGGCTCTCCGACGCGGTTTTCACAGGGGGCGGGCAGGCGCGCTCAAGCCCGAACCGCGCCGCCGATCTGCGCTGGTTTGCCGAACAGTCTCGTTTGCGGCTGCAGAGCATTCGGAACATGGTGCGGGGCTACGCTCCCTGGCTCCAGCTGGAATTCGCGGCTTTGCGCGAGGATCCCGGCTTGAACGTCAGGCTCATGGATAACGCACCCCTCAGTGAACTGCCTGCCTTCCTGGACGAGCTGGACCACCGGCTTGCGCTGGCGATTCGCGCAGAAGGCTCTCCGGAGCGGGCGTCCCTGTTGGCACGGCTTCGCCAATTGCTGCCCGAAGCGCGAGCGAACATCTCGCGCCTGATCGAGGATTTGCGAACCATATCGGGCAAAGCCGGCCAGCTGGCCAATGATATGGATTTCGGATTTCTTCTGGATCACCGGCGTAAGCTGATGTCGGTCGGGTTTGAAGTGGAATCCGGGCGGCTTCACGCCGGCTGCTACGATTTGCTGGCCACCGAGTCGCGGACCGCTGTCTTTGCTGCGATCGCCAAAGAAGACATTCCGCAAGAGAGCTGGTTTCTGCTGGGCCGGGCTCAGACTCTCGATCATGGACGCCCCGTCCTGCTCTCCTGGACGGGGACGGCATTTGAATACCTCATGCCTTCGCTCTGGATGCAGTCCTACCCCAACACTTTGCTCGATCGCTCGCGGACCGCGGTGGTGCGGTCGCAACAGGCCTATGCGCTCGGCCGGGGCGTGCCTTGGGGCATTTCGGAATCGGCCTACTTCAAGTTTGACGACGCGGGAAACTATCAGTATCACGCTTTTGGCCTGCCCCATCTGGCGCTGCACAAAAGCGAAGTTCAGGCCCTGGTCATTTCTCCCTATTCGACCTTCCTGGCGCTCGACGTCGACCCATCGGGAGCGCTGCGCAATCTGGGTCGCATGTCCGACATGGGATGGTTTGGATCCTACGGTTTCTACGAGGCCGCCGACTACAGCTCGGTGCGGCGCCGATTGTGGCGGCAGCCCTATCAGTTGGTACGGTGCTGGATGGCTCACCACCAGGGCATGAGTCTGTTGGCGCTGGCCAATTTTCTCCATAACAATATCGTGCAGCAATGGTTCCATAGCGATCGACGGGTGCAGGCGACCGAACTGCTGCTGCATGAGAGGCCGGTTTCCCATCTCCGACGCGCAGACGCCTACCCCGGAGCGGCAGCGGCCTAAGTCCGCGATCGCGGGACCCGAGCCCACGAGCCCATCCGGTCCGAGCCTCTGGCGACTGATGATCTTGGGGACGAAGCCTAGAGCTGGCGGAGCGGCGGGATGGGCCGAGGGCGAAGCCCATTCACGGACTTACCAAGCCATGGGGGCTAAAGCCGGCGCGTGCCATGCCGCGCAGCGCCTCAGGGTTCTTCATGAAGGTCTCCCAGATAAAACCGGTGCGGCTGTTCTCCGCCATCACCATGGTGATTCCCGTGTCAATTCCCACCACGTCGCTGTCGTACCAACCGCTCAATGGGTTGAAGGCGTTGACGAATCCATAGCGGCACCAAGCGGTCGGGTAGCGGTTCTTGATGTTCTGCAGGACCCGCATGGTGGGCTGCGGCAAAAATGGCACGGAACCGGCCGCTGCGCTGGGCACGACGGTTCCGTCAATCGGGCCCATGGCGGGTGGGCCGCCCCAGAACACATAGCCCTTTGGGGAATCCGAAGAGGTAATGCCCCAGAGATCGTCGCTGTAATCAGGAAATTCCTTGGCCAACTCCAGGCAGAAGCGGCGGTGCACGTCGGTCGCAATCGCAGAGTTGTGAAAATAATCGGTGTACTTATCGCGTTTGTTGCGGAAGTCAAACCAGGCCTGGGAATACTGGTGCACAAACAGCGGGGCGAACGAACCGATATAGCGTAGGCCGTCATACTCAAATGGAGCTCTCTTCCAAGCATCCCAGGTTTCCGCCTTCAGCGGGTAGGCCGCAGATCCCAGCCCGAGAAGGTACATCATCATCAACTCGCTGTAGTTGTCCCAACGGTAGGGCAGGAAGCCGATCTCGGGCGTCCATCCGTGGGGCAACAGGGAGGTGTCCTCGGAAAGCCAGGTCCAGTCCACGCGTTCGAAGATCTCGCCGGCAAGCTCTCCGATCTCGGAGTGAGGCCCGAAATGTTGACGGCAGGTGAGAACGCCGCAAAGCAGAATCGCGGTGTCGACCGAAGAGACCTCGGAATCCCAGGTTCTTTCACCGGTGCTGATGTTGGCGAAATGATAGAAAAACCCGCGATGGGTCGGCAGCTTTTTCCACAGAAAGCGCAAGCCTGTGAGGGTACGGCTTTTGGCTTCCGGAAGCGAAATCAGCCCGCGCTTTTGCCCGATGCACAAGGCCGTCAGCCCAAAACCGGTTGCCGCAATACTCGCAACTACGCTGTTATCATTTGTGCGTACGTTGCATCGGTCCCGTACCAGGCCAGTTTGAGGATTGGCTTGTTCGCGAAAATAGAGGAAATTGGCTTTTTCGAGCTCGTCCAGGAACTGGTCATCGGCCGGTGAAAGGGCCGTCGGGGCCGGAGGAAGCGCGGGTTGGCCATGCTCGTCTGCGGCGGCAGCGAAAGGAAAAGCGGTCGGCCATTCGATGAGAGGCAGGCCCGCGATTGCGGCGATCCGCTTCAGAAGGTCGCGACGCGAAACAGCTTTTGAGCTAGCATCCCTTTCTGCCACCGACTTGATTGTAGATGATTCTGCAACCAAGATGGAACCGCGGGAAGTCCAAAGCTAACGGGTCGCAGAAATTTTCCGGGAGCGGGGAACCAGCCCCGAGCGCTGAGGGTTGGTCTTCGGTTAACATCGCAAGAGCGACGGTTCAGGAAATCGAGCGCAGGTGACAGGATGAATGCGGAGAGCAAAGCCGTGATTTGGTCCGTCGTGACAGTGCTGCTGGTGGGCGCGCTCGCCACTGTGCTGCTTGGCATTCATAGGAGGCAGCGGGTGACCTTGCAAGGCGCGGTCATCCGGGAGGATTCCGATCCCCAGAAGCGGCAGCCCATCCCGGAAGTTCAGATCACCGCCACTGCCGGGCTTACGGTAGGCCAGGTCAAGTCCGATGCCTCCGGCTTTTTCAGCCTCAAGCTGCCCAAGGGATTCCGGCGTCAGCCGGTTACCTTCGAATTTCATCATCCCGACTACCGGCCGTTGATCCTGCATGAGTCGGGCGGGGAAGAACTGTACATCGCACATATGATTCCCCTGGCCCACAGCCCAGATGTTGAACCGGAAAGCGAATCCGGCGGTCCCAAAATCGTAGTTTCGAATATCCGCGTGAGGTACTCGATCAATACCACGGCCGAGGCAGACGTGGGGAGCGCGGTAAAGACTTTCCAAGTCGTGAATATTGGCAACGTGCCTTGCCACGGCCAACCTCCCTGTTCGCTCGACGGAAGATGGAAAGCGGGCATTGATGCCAGATCGCTCGATGCCGGGGATGGAAATGAGTTTCGAAATGCCAGAGCTTCCTGCATTGCGGGACCTTGTCCATTCACGAAAATCGAACTTGGGGAGTTGGCGCATGGCGGCCGGAGCCTCACCGTTTCGGCGCGCGATTGGTCGGACACGGCGACTTTCTTGGTGGAGGCTGAGGTGGTCCATCCCATGGTCAGCAACCTTGTCCGGCTGTCTTATCCGGTGGTCTTCGGCCAGGCGCTTAGTTTCAGCTTGCCCGGTGCGGCGGAAGGACCAAGTATTGAGGCGGAAATCAATGGGGTAGACATTGTTTTTCCCCTGGGCCCGAACCTCTTTCTCAGTTGGGCGGAGTGTACCGCAGCGGGCAACAAAGACCAGAGCCGGGTATACCGCTGTGTACTGAAGCCCGGATATCGATTCCGTTAGTCGGGCTGGTCCGAGGGGCCGGCCAGGTGCGTCTCGAGCCGTCTCCCCCGCAATCGTCACCCTTCCTCCCTCATGCGGCGAATCCATCGCGATGCGACCAGGGGGGCCTGCCCTGGCCGGTGGCTCTGGCGGGTACGGGGAATGGGGGTTGCGCACCGTAGTAACGGGCACTTCAGTGCCATTCTCAAGCGCGGTTGGTTTGCCCTAATCTTGGATCGAGCAGTTTTCGGGGGAGGGCTGTTCGACTAACGTCCCACGACTCAATCGAGTCTGGGGCGTTTTGTTGTGTGCCCGCTTTTCTCCTCCGCTCTCCGGTCGAAGCGCCCTCGGCCCGGACCAGCGAAACCGCAGGGCCTCGAGGGCCGGCCAACCAGCCGTCTCTCGGAAGTGGAAATTGCTTTCTCAGCGTTCCGTGATCGCGCTCGAGATCCAGAGTTTCTACTTGGAGGTTTGCCGCTTGACCAAGAGACTTGCGATCTGCGTTTTGGCCTGGCTTAAGCCATCACTGGTGGCCACGATCTCAATCGGTCCGGGCTGGTCCTGCGAGCGGACGATCAAAAGGGCCAGGCCGTTGAATGCTTTCCGGTGATCGGCTTGAAATGGCTCAACCGTCGCCGGATTGCCGTTGTCGACTGCGGCGATCTCACCCGCTCCCCTCACCTCGAAGTGCACCAGATTGTCGGCCATGGGACATAGGTTTCCATCTTTGTCCTCGATGCGAATGGTGATAAAGGATAGGTCGTCACCATCGGCTTGAATCACCCGGCGATCGGGCACGATCTCGATTCTAGCGGGATCCCCGGCGGTCGGCACGACCTCGGAGGCGACCGCCTTACCGTCCTGGTAAGCAACTGCTTTCAAGGTGCCGGCCTGGTAGGGCACGCGCCACAGCAGGCGGTACTTGCTGAGAAATTTTCCGTCCGCACTGACGTTGGATCCAACCGGCAGTTCGACCGGCTCGGAAAAGCGCTTCTTCCGGCCGAGGGATTGGCCATTCAGAAACAACTCGACTTCGTCGGCGTTGCTGTAGGCCATCACCGGAATGCTCTGTCCTTCTCGGCCCTTCCAATTCCAGTGCGGCAGGATGTGCACCATCGGTTTGCTCGTCCATACACTCTGGTAGAGGTAATACCGGTCTTTGGGAAAGCCGGCGAGATCGACCATGCCGAAGTAGGAACTGCGCGCCGGCCAGTCATGGCTGTTATCGGTGCCCCGTCCAAAATAAGGAGTCGGTTCCCCCAGGTAGTCAAACCCGGTCCAGACGAACTCTCCTAAGACGCTCGGGAAACGGTCTTGATAGGTGAACTCGACATCCGGGCAATAGGCCCACTGGGGTGCAATGATGTCGTAGCTGCTGATCTCGAGCGAGGGATCTTTGTCATAGCGTTCGATGGGAAGATGGTAGGTGCCGCGCGAACTGACGCAGGAGGCGGTTTCCGATCCGAAGATAATCCAGTTTGGATGTGCCTTCATGATCTCCTCGTAGCGCATGGGTTTGTAGTTGAATCCGGGAATATCCACCTGATCTGCCAACTGGTTGCGAATCGCGTCGCTCCAATTGTTGAAGGCCGAAGTGGTTGGACGAGTGGGGTCTTCTTCATGAAAGAATCCCACCAGCCGCTTGGCCTCCTTCCAACCGTCGGGCTGCTTCTGTTCCGGAATCTCGTTGCCGATGCTCCACAAAATGATGCTCGGGTGATTGCGGTCGCGCCGAACCATGTCGCGAAGGTCGCGTTCCGACCATTCATCGAAGTACTTGCTGTAGCCGTTCGGCACCTTGGGGATGCGCCACATGTCGAAGGCCTCGTCCATGACCACCAGGCCCAGCCGGTCGCAAAACTCGAGGAGTTCGGGCGAGGGCGGGTTGTGGCTGGTGCGGACGGCATTGACCCCCGCGGCTTTCAAGATCTGCAGCTCTCGCTCCGTAGCGCGACGATTTACAGCCGATCCGAGAGCCCCCAGGTCGTGATGCAAGCACACGCCGTGAAGCTTCATCCGGCGGCCATTCAGGGAGAACCCTTTCTCTTTGTCAAAGGCGATGCTACGAACTCCAAATGGGGTGAGGTAGCGGTCGCCGACGCTCTGGCCTTGCACCACCTCGCTGACCAGAGTGTAGAGGTAGGGGTGATCGATATCCCAAAGTTGCGGCCGTGCCAGCGCCAGACTGGTGGAGACGGTCTGGGTGGTATTGGCAGCAATGGTGATCCGGTCGCTACTCTGGCTCACGGCTTTTCGCGCGGCATCGAGGATGATGGTCCGCAGGACCACGGTCGAGGCGTGGTCGAGGCGGTTGCGAACCTCGGTTTTCACCTGGACCGTAGCTTTCTGCTCTGAGACTTCCGGCGTGGTCACGTAGGTTCCCCAATGCGCGACGTGGACCGGACCGGTCCGATCCAGCCACACGTTCCGATAGATGCCAGCACCGGGATACCAGCGTGAGGCATGATCTTCCGGAGCCAGTCGGACCGCCAGCACGTTGGCCTCGCGGCCGAAGTGAAGCGCGGACGTCAAATCGAGTGCGAAACTGCTGTACCCGTACGGCCGGCCTCCCAACTCCTGCCCGTTCAGCCAGACCACCGCATTCGACATGGCCCCGTCGAACTCGATGCTGAAATAACTGTTCCGCGCGCTTTCGGGAAGGGTGAAAGTCTTGCGGTACCAGCCCGTGCCGGAGATCGGAAGTGCCCCGGTATGAGGGTTTTGCTGGGGATCAAAGGGCCCGGCAATCGCCCAATCGTGCGGCAAACGCAAGGCCAGCCATGAGGAGTCATCAAAGGCCGGGTTTTCCGCTCCGACCGCCTCTCCCTTAAAGAATCGCCACCCGCGGTTGAAGCTGACGGGGCGCTGGCCGGAAACTTCGACCGAGGTAGCAGCTTCGGCTGCGCGCAGCGTCGGAATCGACAAAAAGGAGAGACAAACAGCGGTGAGAAGCGAACGGCAGATGCTTTTCGAGATCATGGATGTTCCCGTCATGGGTGCTTCCCTCAGATTGGTCACTATTTTTTCACTCCGTCTACTCCTTACACCACGATCGGTTTCTTGTCATCCTCCTTCGGGAGGATCAGCTCAGCTTCGAGCCCGGAACCATTCCGACCGGTTGCAGCTCGCGGCGGGCAGGAATCGCCTACCCTATCCGATTCTTCCGCGGCTTGGCGATCCGCACCGTAGCGATCCCTAAAAGGAGTAGATTATTCTCCTTACGGGTGGGCTGGAGCTTCGCGGTTCCGGCTATGAACCTGGAACCCTCCCATGAACCTGGACTTTGCCCCATGAACCTGGACTTGAAAGATAAAGTCGTCGTTATTACCGGCGGCGCCAAGGGCATCGGCGCGGCCATGGCCGAGGCCTGCGCCAGCGAAGGTGCGATTGCGGTCATCGCTGACCGTGACACCGAAGCGGGCGCGCAACTACAGGCTGGATTAGAAACTCTGGGCGCTCGCAGCCACTTCATCCCCATCGATCTCTCCACCCCGGAAAACTGCGCCTCGGTGGTCGAAGAGGCGGTGAATAAATTTGGGCGGCTGGATGTGCTGGTGAACAACGCCGGCACGGCCATTCCGAAACCGTTCGAGGAGACGACGTTGGAAGAGATGGAGCGCGTGCTCGACATCAACGTCCGCGGCGTATTCGTTGCGACGCAGGCGGCGCTGAAGCACATGACTGAGGGTGGTCGCATCATCATGATCGGCTCGGCGGTGGGCGAGCGTGCCGTTGCGCCGGGACTTGTGCCCTACGCGGCCACGAAGGGGGCCGTCAAGATGTTCACGCAGGCATTATCCAGAGAAGTTGGGGGCCGGGGCATCACGGTGAACAACATCCAGCCGGGTCCGATCGACACGGATTTGAATCCCGCCGCGGGCGATTGGGCGGTACCTCAGAAAGCTGCCACAGCGCTCGACCGCTACGGGCTTGTTGACGAGGTTGCCGCGTTAGTCGCCTTCGTCGCTGGTCCGGAATCGTCGTATATCACCGGCGCGAATCTCACCGTTGACGGTGGCACCAACGCCTAACTGAAAAAGGTCTCTGCGTCGGGAAGAAAGGGATAGGGCAACGCACCTACAGCCCCGCGTGCTTCAGTAATAAGGCTCGACACCGGCAGTTCTTCTATTGAAAATGGCACGGCCGAGTTCGGACTCTTCATTGGTCTGAACAAATCCTGATAAACGCGCTAACCGGACAAATGAAGCACTGCTTCACATGTACGGTAATCCGACTTGTCAGGGCTTAGACCGCCGTCTTGTTGCGCTCCACGAACGTGTCTCGAATTGGACAGCCCCCTCACAGCGGTGCCGATAGGATCGTGCTTTGCTGCATACGTCCGGGGGCCCCGATATGAGAGTTACACTGAGTATTTTCACCTGCTTCGTCGCATTACTTCCGCTGAGTGCGTGTGGAGGGGGATCGTCCGCCAGTACCTCTAGCAGTATTCCTTCGTCATCCTCGGGTAACCCAGGCTCCGCGCCCACAATCACGGTGCAGCCGATAAACCAAACGGTCACAGTGCCAGCTGCCGCGACATTCACCGTCGCCGCGACTGGGACGGCGCCTCTGAGTTATCAGTGGCAGAACGCGGCTACGAGTGTGAATATTTCTGGCGCAACGACGCCTGCCTATTCGATCTCGCCCACAACCCTGGCCGAGAGTGGATTGAGTTTCCAGGTCGTTGTTACCAATGGGTCCGGCAGCCAGACTAGCAATCCCGCAACGCTAACGGTCAACGCGGCGACGCCGCCAGCGTTTCCGCCGCCCACTATCACGGCGCAGCCGACAAACCAAACGGTGACGGCGCCGGCTGCAGCGACCTTCACAGTGATTGCGAGCGGTACGCCTCCTCCCAGCTACCAATGGCAGAACGCGGCCACCGGCGCGGACATTGTCGGCGCCACTTCTCCGATTTATACGACTTCACCGACGAATACCGGTGAAACTGGGATGACATTCCAAGTTGTCGTCAGCAGCACGGCCGGCAGTACCACCAGCAGTGCGGTGACGCTGACTGTAAATCCGGCGCAGCAGATACCGCCTAACGGCGTTGCCGTGCTCACGTATCACAACGACAATGGGCGGACCGGCCAGAACCTGAATGAAACCACGCTGACGACTTCAAATGTGAACTCTACAAATTTCGGCCTGCTCGGGTCGGCTGCAGTGGACGGGCCTGTGGATGCGG
>PKYX01000543.1 GCA_003132825.1 Acidobacteriaceae bacterium | reverse complement strand
AGCTAGATCCTGGTATTTCTTGAAGCGCAGCTTTTGGCTGCGGAGGAATCCATGCCTCCCCTCTCGGGCTGAGCAGACCGCGGAAGCAGATCCCCAGGCTTAGAACGGGGGAACTCGGTCCGCTCCGTCTCCCCTTGTTCGGAATACTCGGGCAGCGTCTCAACCTCACGAACTTTCTCAGCCATCCACAATGCACGTACCGATTTTCCGCGGAGATGCCGTTCCAAAAAGCCCACGATAGAGCTGTCATCAGCCGGACCCTCGGGAAACTTAATGCAAGGAGGCTGACAGAGCGTCCATCCCCGCTCTTCGCAGCCACCTCTTAAAGTCCACTGGTCCGCGTAGCCCGCGCGCGTAAGGAACCAACAATTCTTAGTTGGTGAAATCGCTGGTTCGCAACCACAATTGCTTCCGAGTAATCGGTCCGCCGGCTTAACGCGGGATCAATACGCGGGTATGCGAACGAAACAGGTGATATTGCTCGAAGACAACATCATTGAGCAAGGTTTGCACGGTTTCTGGAGCGTTCAGCAACCCCTCAAGCAGATCATCTCGAGTATTCTGGCCGTCGTCGTCCGGGATCGCGGTAGGCAGGCTGTCCATTTGCAGNNACGCTCCTTACCGGACAGATATAGGTCTTTTCCCCGATTTCCAGGGGTGCATACTCGACCATGACGTCTGCTTGCACAACCGGACCCGGCGGTTCGAGATCCGCCTGTAGCGTGACGCGAAAAATGGTCCCATCTGCCGGGTTGATAGCGATCTCCCCGCGATAACCGGGCATTTGCTCCAAAACACGATCCTTCTTTTTCCCTGGGGCACAGCAGTAGCCTACTTCGTAATGCGACTTTTCTTGGGGAACCTTATAGCGGAACACCGCCTCTGGACCCGNNGCATCGACCAGCACACGGCCAAGAATGGGACCGAACACGCCCCAGGTAGCCAATGGTGCCACCGGTTGGGACTTCTTGTCCTTCCGCGCTCCCGGATCCACCACCTCCCGACGGTCTCGGTAAAGCACCGTGACACTAGACCTGTCCACGGAATGCAATGGTAGGTAAACGGGATTGATGGCCGTCTGCGGCACGTCTTGAAAGCTGGTTGTAACTCGGGTTGCCAGGAAATTTGGCAGCTGATGAATCGTGTTGGCCACGTAGTGCAGGGCTAGAACAATGAGCCGGCGCTGCGCATCGCGGTCTGGTGCCCCCGTGGCAAGCACTTCTGAAGCCGGTAGATCGAGAAATTCCGAGACATCCGCCAGCGTCAGCAAAGCCTGCCGGCTGTCGGAACCAGGTAACCTGGCCTCCCAGCGCGCAAGCTTCGCGGTGCTCAGCCGTTCGGTCAGTTCTATCCCAGACAGTTGCCGCGCGATCTCTGCGTCCGGCTTGCCATGAGCCGCGGACAGCACCTGCTCCAACTCTTGCACGGTAATGCGTTCCCCGGGCGATGACACCACAAGCGAGGGCCCATTAGGTGATCGTCGAATCGCCGGCGTGGGCGCCACCGGGGAGGCGTCAATGGTCTTTCGATCCAGGTCAACGGTGCCAATTCGTCCCCCGATTTCTACTACGACACGCACCCTCTGGGTGTTGCGTGGAACTTGAATCGTGAGCGGGAAACTCGGATCCTGCGCGTCTGACCACAGCGTCACCCGGTCGACGTTCGAGGCCAGAATGTCCTCTCGCGCGGTCAGACTCGCCGCTTCCACAATCAGGTTCGCGGTGTTTTGTCCGCTGCCGGCCACCCGCCAGCCAAGATCCTTCGATTTCAACTGCACCTTGAACTCCGCCGTATTAGTATCCGGATGTCGCACGACTCCGGACACTGTGAGATCCAACGCCTGGGAAGGGTGGGTGGAGAGGACGGCCTCAGCAACGCCGATCATGCCCTGTTGGCCAAGCGTGACCGGTACTCTGCCAAGCGCAAAATAGCCGGCCTTGGTCAACGCGTGCAGGTTCCGATCGCGCAGGGTCACGCGAATCCGCCGGAACGTATCGTCGGTTCTTACGTCTTGAGGCTGGTAGCTCAGCGTGTAATACTCCGAGCCCAGTTGCTGAGATCGTTCGATTTCTTGGTCAACGTCGTTGCGGTTGTAAAAGAGCTTGCCTCCCGTCTCATTCACGAACACACCAAAGTTGATGCCGCCCTCAAATGGATCGTGGTCACCGAAATCGGCATAAGAGTCCTTGACGCTTGCCGGCATGCTGAGCATCGCCCCTATCGAACTCGAGACCGGAGACGCTGTGAGTCCCGGGTAGATCACGAATAGGCTCATCCGCGCAGCGAGCAGCATATTGATCGTGGAGTGTAGGTACTGCTCTAGTTTGTTGGCGGCCGAGATACGGAGCTGGGAACGCTGTACATAGAGGCCTTCGATTCCAACGCCATAGCCCACCCACACAATATTCTTCCGTCCCGGCACGGCCAGATTCTGCAGTGCGATTTGCTGCAGGGCATCGAAGGATTGAGCGACTCGTTTCATGTACCGGTGAATATCCTCCCCCATAATTAGCGTATAGGGCAGCACCGGAGGGAAATGATTCACCGCGTCCAGCAAGTCGTCTCTGTTTCGCGTATAGCCCTGTAGCATCTCCAGTGAATCGTTGCCAATCACCATCAACTCGGCGGGAGAGTTCAATTGCGCCGGCTGTGATTCCAAATACTTCTGCATCGAATAGCGAATGAAAGCGAAATCCTCAAAGCTTGAGTTCAGGAGATCGAGCACAAAAATGGTTGCCGGAGCCTTTCCCTCAGGGTTGTTGTCTCCGGCATTCGCGTCCACTACGTGCATCCCCGGCGCTTCAAAAGAGAAGATGGTTTGCGCTTTCTTGTCCTCGGTGATGGTGAAGTCGTCCTTGGTGAGCCCGTTCACGATGGGACGTCCCTGCTTATCGAGCACCGTCACATCAAGGACGACCAGACTCGATGTCGACTGAAAAGTCGGCACGCTGGACGAGCCTTCTTGCTCTTGGGCCATCAATTGAACCGTAAGGACAGTCAACAGAATGGCCGCGCACAGCGCCAATCGACGGGACTTCATGAGAGGCCTCGCCCGAATTTGCTCTTAAGACACAAAACAAGACAACCGTAAGAAATATTCGCCATCACTCGACCCATCCGCCCTGGTCCGTCGCCAATTCTTGCGCCGATGCTTCGTCTGCCGGCGGTGAGCGAATCAAGAGGGTCGAAATCATGGAGACGGTGTGCTTCAAGACGGGGAGCGCCATATGCGGGGTGTACGGCCCATCCGTCGCCGTTCGAGGGCATTGCCCTCCCAGAAACCCACCGGAGATTTCTGGCCGGGGAATACTGCCTCCGGCCCCCAATCCAAGCTATGATAAGCGCTCCCATGCGGCGACCCACCATCGGCGTGTTTGATTCCGGCTTTGGCGGCCTCACTGTACTTAAAGCTTTACTTGAACTTATCCCAGTCGCTGACTATCTCTATTTCGGGGACACCGCCCGGCTGCCCTACGGATCGAAATCCGCCCAGACGGTTGCGAAGTACGCGGTCGAGGCCACGCAGTATCTCGAACAGCATGGGGCGGGTTTGCTGGTCATCGCCTGCAACACTGCCACGGCCTTGGCTCTCGATCCGATTCGTGACGCATCGAGCGTTCCGGTGATCGGGGTGGTGGATCCGGGGGCGGAGCGCGCCTCGATGGTCAGCGAGAATCGCAAGGTGGCCGTCATAGGAACCGAAGCGACGATTGGGAGTCATGCCTACTTGCGGGCACTCGAAATGCGGGGCCTCGAGGCCCGCGAGAAAGCCTGTCCCCTGCTGGTGCCTCTGGTTGAGGAAGGCTGGGTGGACCATCCTGTTACCGAGCAGGTGGCCCGCATTTATCTGGAGGAGGTTTTCACCGACGGCTTCGCGAACGCGGATGTGCTGCTGCTCGGCTGTACCCACTATCCGCTACTGAAGCCGGTGCTGCGGCGCGTCGCCCCCCAGCATGCGGCCATTGTGGACTCGGCGGAGTCCACGGCACAAGTGGTCGCTGAACAGCTACGGTTAGCTCCGCCTTCGGTCGCGCCGCCACAGGAGCGCTTGCGCCCGACCCTTCTCCGCTTCTTCGCTACCGATTCGGCGGAGAAATTTCGCCGTCTGGGGGCGAGGTTCCTGGGTCGTCCGATTGAAGATGTGCAGCACGTGGACTTGAAAGAATAGAAGCGGCGGGGGACGAGGGGGCGCCCGATCGCGCCCTAGTACAGGCGGAAATCCACTTCCACATTGATCTGCACCGCCACTGGCTTGCCGTCTTTCATGGCCGGCTCGAATTTCCATTGCTTGACTGCTTCGATTGCCTTTTCATCGAGACCCAGTCCAAGGCTACGAGCGATGTGGATATCGCGCGGGCGGCCGTCTGGCCCCACAATCAACCAGAGCACGCAAGTGCCTTGAAACTTGGCCTTGCGGGCTTCCTCCGAATATTCCGGATCGGGCGCATACAGGGTCTTCGGCGGGGAGACTCCTCCGCCGACACGAAAGACTCCGCCCCCAATGCCGCCGCCCCGACCGGGACCGACGCCTGGACCCTCACCCGAGCCAACGCCGCCACCGGAGCCGGAACCAATACCGCCGCCCGAGCCCGTTCCGTTCGAGGGCGGTCCGGGAACGGCCGACATGGGATCGCCGAGGTTGGGCAGGTTGTTCATGGCCAACTTGATCTGGGGAGGAATGACCACCGTCGGCTCGGCCGTCAGCTTCGGATTCTGATTGCGCACCACGACCATGGGCGGCACAATCTGTTGCATCGCGAGCTTGGGCAACTTGCCTTTGCTGGCTTGCAGCTTGTCGCGATCGCCGCCACCGCCGCCGCCGCCAACTTTGGTCTTCGACGGAGGAAGCGGAGGAATATCGCCGGGCTCGATGAGGGTGACCACTTCCTGCGGCTTGACGATCCGTTGCACCATGCGCTTCGCCAGGATGGTGCCGCCGATGATCACGACCAGCAATAGGATGTGCGCCAGGGTAGAACCGAGAGCGCCGTTCTTCTTGTTGTTGTAGAAGCCCCAGATGTCTTTGACCGGAATCGGCTTTGATTCGAGCACCAGCGGCGGCAGCTTTTTCGGAAAGAAGAGGTCGTCCAGATTGCGAAACAGCGACTTCCAGAGCGACTCCTCGAGCGAGGCCTGGGGCAGGAGGTTCAGTTCGGGCACGGCATCGCCTGCGGAAGTTTCGCTGGGGTTGATCGGTTTGGTCGACATAAATATGGCCGTGTTCGATCTTGGCGCAACCTACACCGCAGCTGCGCTTCTGCTCAGCTTGATGAGCACGCGGGCCGCCAAGTTGCATGCCACGCACGCAATCTATCTGGCCGCAGCTCCACCGTCCGCCGCCGGCCGATCCCGATTAATTCTGAGTAGCATTGATTCTGAGTAGCTTAGATGCTCTCAGCCTCGGGAAAGGTCACCTTTCCAGAAATTGTACACGCTTTCTATTGCTTTTCGACAGTGCTTTTCCGAGGTACCTCCCGGGCCGGCCGGGGGCGCCAGTCCCCCGAATGGACGTCCTTCAGGATGCTCCCTATAATGAAAAAAACAACTATTTTAGGGGAAAACCACTTAGTGTCGTTCGAGCTGAAATCCACCATCAACCTTCCCAAAACCGGCTTTCCCATGAAAGCCAACCTGCCGCAGAACGAACCCAAGCTGCTGGACCGGTGGGAAAAGATGAAGCTGTACGAGCGCATCCGCGAGACCCGGAAAGGCGCCCCCGTCTATGTCTTACACGATGGACCGCCGTATGCTAATGGGCCGATTCACCTGGGCCACGCCCTCAATAAGTGCCTGAAGGACTTCATCGTCAAGTCGAAAACCATGGCGGGATTTGACTCGCCCTACGTCCCGGGATGGGACTGCCACGGCTTGCCCATCGAGATCAAAGTGGACCAGCAACTGGGCGGGAAGAAACTCCAGATGCAGAAGTTGGACGTGCGCGCGGCATGCCGCCAGTACGCCCAAAAGTATCTTGATCTGCAGCGCGAGCAGTTCAAGCGCATCGGGGTGTTCGGGCGCTTCGATCAGCCGTACTCGACCATGACGCCCGACTATGAGTCGGTGGTGCTGGCGACCCTTTACGCGTTTCTTGAGAAGGGCTTCGTCTACAAGGGACTGCGCTCGGTCTACTGGTGCATTTACGACGAGACGGCGCTGGCCGAGGCCGAAGTCGAATACGAAAACCACACCAGCCCCACGGTTTGGGTGAAGTATCCGCTCGCGGATGACCCCGGCACCCTGGATGCAGCGCTGGCCGGAAAGAAAGTCTTCACCGTGATCTGGACCACCACCCCCTGGACTTTGCCTGCCTCGATGGCGGTGGCGTTCCATCCTGGCGAACAGTATGTTGCGCTCGAATCTGGCGGCGAAGTCTACATCGTGGCCGAGAAGCTAGCGAACCAGTTCAGTGAAAAAGTGGGACTCGCGGCCCCGCGCCCGCTGGCCCGGTTTCCCGGCAGCAAACTCGAGTATCGAAAGTTCTCGCATCCCTTTCTCGACCGCCCCATCCTTGGAGTGCTGGCCGATTACGTGACCATGGATACCGGCACCGGAGTGGTCCACACGGCGCCGGCGCACGGGGCCGAGGACTTCGCAACCGGAACCAAGTACAAACTCGATCCCGGATGCGACGTCGATGCCGGCGGGCGCTTGCACAATGGATTGCCGGAATACGACGGACTGCAGGTGTTTAACGCGAACGCTCCGATCATCGAACTGCTGAAGGCGAGGGGCGTGCTGATGCACGCGGAAAAGCTGGAGCATTCCTATCCTCATTGCTGGCGCTGTCACAATCCGATCATTTTCCGCGCCACCGAGCAGTGGTTCATTTCGATGGAGACGGCGCTCGAAGGCGGCGGCACCCTGCGCAGCCGGTCGCTCGAGGAAGTCAAGAAAGTGAAATGGGATCCGGCCTGGGGCGAGGAGCGCATCTCGAACATGATCGCCACCCGGCCGGACTGGTGCATTTCGCGGCAGCNNCCGGCGCCGATGCCTGGTACACACCTGCGGCCGATGAGATCGTGGCGGCGGGCGCGAAATGCTCCCAGTGCGGCGGCGCCGACTTCGTCAAGGAAAACGATATCATCGATGTCTGGTTCGAATCCGGATCGAGCCATGACGCTGTGCTCGGACACGAGCCGGGGTTGCCCTGGCCAGCCGATCTTTACCTCGAGGGAGGGGATCAGTTTCGGGGATGGTTTATGTCTTCCCTGCTCTGCGCCATGGGGACCCACGGGACGGCACCCTATCGCATGGCTGCCAGTCCAGGCTGGACGCTCGACCAGCAGGGGCGCGCCATGTCGAANNGGCAATGATGTCGATCCCGCCGATATCGCGAACCGGCTGGGCGGGGAGATCGTGCGCTTGTGGGTCGCCTCCGTGGATTTCCGCGACGATGTGGTCGGCTCCGAGCAATTGATGCAGCGCGTCGCGGACAACTACCGCGATCTGCGCAATCGCTTCCGCTACATTCTCGGCAACCTGTATGACTTTGACCCGCGGGTGGATGCCCTGCCATTCGAGAAGATGGAATCGATCGATCAATACCTGCTTCGCCAGACGGCAGCGCTGGCGGTCGAGGTGGGGCGAGCGTACGAGGAATTTTNNTATTTCGACGTTCTGAAGGATCGCCTGTACACCGCTGCTCCCGCCTCGCTCGGCCGCCGCGCCGCTCAGACCGCCATTTGGCGCATCGGCGAAGCGCTGGTCCGGCTGCTGGCCCCGGTGATGAGCTTCACCTGCGAGGAAGTTTGGCAACATCTGCCCCCAGTCGAGGCTCGCCAGGAGAGCGTGCATGTGGCGATGTTTCCCAGCGCGGCGGACATCTTGGGAGGGTCCGCCCCGCCCGAGCTTCCCCGCGAGCGCGAGGATTGGACGACCTTGCGGGCGGTACGCGATGAGGTNNCTGCGCTATCTTTTCATCGTCTCGGCCGTTACCCTGGAGAAAGCCACTCCCGGCGACGGAACCGGCGGGGTTACGGTGAAAGTCGCCCACGCCGACGGCCGGAAGTGCGAGCGCTGCTGGAATTATTCAGTTCACGTGGGCGAAGACTCCGCCTACCCGACGGTCTGCGAGCGCTGCAGCGCCGTGCTCAAGGAAATCAAAGCGGCAGGCCGTGCCAACTAATCGAAAAGCGGGGCGAGCGTATGGCTCGACCGGCGGCCGACAAGCCCATGACTGACCCTCGTGCTATGCGCAAGTATCATCTGCTGATCGCCTTCCTGGTGCTGCTTTTAGACCGGACGACGAAGCGGATGATTGCCCGAGACATTCCGTTGCATGACCGCCGAGAACTTATCTCGGGCTTCTTCTATCTCACCCATTTGGAGAATCGCGGCGCTGCCTTCAGCCTGTTTGCCGACTCGCCCTCGGAATGGAAGATCGCCCTCCTGGTCCTGTTTTCGATTGTGGCGCTGGTGATCGTTTCCGTTCTGCTATGGCGCAGCAGCCATACCATGACGACCACGGGAGTGGGGCTGGCGCTCATTCTCGGCGGCGCCCTGGGGAATCTGTGGGATCGGCTGCTGAGCGGGCGGGTGGTGGATTTTCTGCTGTTTTACATCGGATCGTACCAGTGGCCGGCATTTAACGTGGCGGACAGCGCAATTGTCGTCGGCGCCGGGCTGCTGGCGATCGAAATCCTGTTCGTCAAGTCTCCGGAGCGGGCGAAACCGGCGTAGCAGAATCGAGCGCCGGCATCCTCGCCTGCACTCCGGTGCGCAGGCGGGGACGCCCTTCACTCAGCGACTAGCCCGGTTCAGGCCGACTTCTTTTGTGCCATTTGAGCGTAGAACTCTTTGGCGCGCTCGGCCGTTTCTTCCCCGGTCAGGTCTTCGACGTGAGTGCCGACGCCCCACGACTGGCCATAGGGATCAATGAACGTGCCATAACGATCTCCCCAGAACATGTCCGTCGGGGGCATGGTCGACTTGGCCCCGGCGTGCACCGCACGCTGGTAGAACTGATCGACATCTTCGACGTAGAGAAAGAGGCTGCCGCTGTTTCCGCCCAGGGTTTGGGGCGATTTGTTCCCCATGTTAGGGATCTCGTCTCCAAGAAAAATGATGGAGTCGCCTATTTTCAGTTCGGCGTGGGTAATCTTGCCATCCGGGCCCGACATGCGCACCAGTTCTTCGGCGCCCAGTGCCTCCTTGTAGAACGTGATGGCTTCGGCGGCATTGCGGACGGTAAGGGCTGGGGTGACGGTGTGGAAGCCCTTGGGAATTTTATTTATGGCAACGGTCATGGGATTTTCTCCTTCGGGTTGAG
>PKYX01000249.1:4764-4969 GCA_003132825.1 Acidobacteriaceae bacterium | reverse complement strand
TCTTTGAGCCGTTTTTCACCACGAAAGAAGTCGGAGAGGGCACTGGTCTTGGCTTAGACACCGTGTATCGAATCGTGCAAAGTCATCACGGCGAAGTGCGGGTTGATTCCAAGCCAGGCGTGACTGACTTTCAAGTGCGGCTGCCGCTGCGACAACCCAAAGGAGGGACATTGTGACTGAGTGTACTCATCTTGATCAGATTCAG
>PKYX01000249.1:4423-4635 GCA_003132825.1 Acidobacteriaceae bacterium | reverse complement strand
GACGTTCTTGAGTCCCTGATTGGGCTCGCAGTCGAAATTGCTCGCGAGGGTCGAGAGGGACGACGCGTTGGCACGTTGTTCACGCTAGGAGATCAGGACGCCGTGCTCGCCCGATCCCGACCTTTGATTCTGGATCCATTGTTTGGGCATCCTGAGTCCTTGCGCCATGTTACCAACCTCAATCTCCGCGGAACCGTCAAGGAATTGGCGCA
>PKYX01000249.1:0-4376 GCA_003132825.1 Acidobacteriaceae bacterium | reverse complement strand
TGGTTTCTGAGAGTTCGGTGGTGCGGCTTTTCTGTCACGGACAACTGGTTGGCGAAATCATTCCCGAACTGTGGATGATGGATCACGCCGCCCACCTGCGGGGTGCGGTGAAGAAGGAGCAAGTCGGCGAGTTGACGGTGCTGACGCCAAATCCGCGACAAGCCTCTACTCCGCGGTAAAGGAAAACAGCGAAATAATTCATGACAACGCTACAGGAGTTCAGATGCGAAGTCTGTGGAATCGTGACCGGCAATCCCACCCACTGGTTTGTGATTCAATGTGGAAATTCCGAGCTTACGGTGCACCGATGGAATTCCGAGGCCGCCAATGCGGCCGGAGCCCGGCACTACTGCGGTGAGGCCCACGCCGAGGTGTACATCAGCCGCTGGTTTGACTCGGTGTGCGCACCGCCGAAGCCAAACTTCGGCAGGGCGTCGCCGGCCCAGTAATCGTGNNCACGAAATCCGCTCCTGCGATTCGCTCGAAACGAGGTCTAGAAGGTTTCTACTGGCGGGTAGTGCTCGGGTTGTCCTTCGAGAGTTCCACGCCAGCCCGAACGGAGAATGACTATCTGACGGCCCTTGCGACGGGCGAACGGTGGTCGACAGCACGGAACCCGTCGGGTAGGGCGAACAGGTTCGGCTCGGGCTCCGAAAGACTGAGGCTGGTGACGGTGAACGTCTGTGTGCCGAAGCGGGGATCGGTTACCTTGGAAAGCAGGTTGATTCCCAGTTGCGGGGAATACCAAAACTCTCGTTCGACATTGAATGTGTTGTCATTTCCAAATACACCAGAGTTGTAAGTGGTGGTGATTTTCGTGCCCACCGAGTCCAGGCCTTCGATCGATCCGTTCCCCAGGTCTTCGTGACTCACGAATCCGGTATCGTTAGGTAGCTCTACGGTTCTTGTCCCACGCACTTCTTGGACGACTGAGGCCGAGTCTGTATAGTCCGTCACGTCACAGACATGTCGCCCGTCCATCATGCAAGTGTGGACCGTGTGCTGAGTGGGGTCCCCGATTTGAATCGCGGTCATCATGGATTTCTGCCTGCCGTTTTTCGGAACCAGGGCCCAACGCTCCTCATAGATGCGCCCCTTGCTGTCACGCGCGATACGCCGTTCGTTCGCTAGAGTGATGGTGCCGCGATCGGACATCGTGCGCACCCACTCCGTCTGCAGCAACGTCGTGAACGGAGCGTTGGGGAGAGATCACGATGCTCTCCAGCGTCTCGCGAACACCTCCGTCTGGTTGCCGAGTCGCACTCTGCCGTTGCAGCACATCCTGCCCGTGCATGGTGACGGGAGCAAGAAGACAGGAGAGGAGAAGCGAAAGCGAGAACAGAATTGCACGCATATCCGTACCCATCACGCTAGTTCTTCGCCGGCGTTTTCGCAAGCTGATCCTTCAATGGAGCGCTTCCGATGAAGCGGTGCTCCTGCAGTTGACTAGAACGCTCATAGTTGAGAGTCGCGCACCATCCGGATACAGCTAGGTTCTCGCAACGGGCGCAGCCCCTGGAGTGGGCTCCAACTGTGCGGTCGAGACCTCGCCGCTTGCCCCCGTCCGACGCCCACCAAAGTTGCCTGGAGACAGGGCAACCCTGATAGTCTGTTGACCTCATGCCGCGGAAGCTGCCAGGCAATCCGACGATCGCAGATGTCGCCCGGGAGTGTGGCGTCGGCGCCATGACTGTTTCCCGCGTGGTGAATGGCCGCAAACTGGTGAGTGCCGCGAAGGTCGCGCGGGTTCGCGAAGCCATCGCCAAGCTTGGCTACGAACCGAATGAGGCCGCCCGGATTCTCAAGGGGCAGGTGCCTCGAACGATTGGTCTGATCGTTCCCGACCTGGCGGATCCCTTCTTTTCCACCTGTGCGCATGCCGTGCAGCGGATGGCGGCGAAATACGGGTACACAACCTTGCTTCTGGCCTCCGAACGCAATCGGGCCCGCGAGGCAAAAGAACTCGTGATCATGAAATCGCGGAACATCGCTGGAATTCTGATTGTTCCCACCGATGCCGCCTGCATCGCACAATTGCAGGATATGCGGGCCCGGGATGTTCCGGTCGTCATGCTGGACCGCACCTTTCCGGGATTGGATGCGGGCGAGGTCACGGTGGAAAATGAGGAAGGGACTCGCGGAGCGGTGAGGCATCTGGTGGAGCATGGACATCGCAGCATTCTCTGCGTGGGCTATGACCGCCAGTTCAACTCCATCGCGCAACGCATCTCCGGCTATAAAAGAGCCATGAATGACGCCGGGCTCAAACCGCAGTTCCTGATTGTCGAGGATGATTCGGGCTTGGGGTCAAGGGTATTGAGGCGGCTGCAGTCTGCCAAACCGCCGACCGCCCTGTTCGCACTGAATAACGTGGCGACGACACGTATTCTCCACGTCCTGCAGCGCGAAAACCTTCAAGTGCCGGACGAGGTCGCGATCATTGGGTTTGATGACTTCGAATTGGCGCCTCTGCTCGCTGTACCCCTTACCGCGGTTCGCCAACCCGCCGCAGAGCTCGGTCGAAGCGCCACCCGGATGCTGTTGCAGTGGATCCGTTCGGGGGCCTCGGGCACACGATCGTCCAGTTTGCAGGTTGTGTTGCCGACGGAAATGATCATTCGTCGTTCCTGTGGATGCACCCCGGAACGCAAAATCGGGCTGGATGGACGCCAGAGCATTTCGAGCGCTCCGGCTTCCGCCGAGGATCCGATCGCCTTCCCGAACGTGTCTTGATCTCTCGGAGCGAAACCAGTGCGGCGGGTATACTGTTTAGCGCTGGCAGCGGGGTTTTTCTTGTCTGAGGACCGCAAGAATCAGATTCTGGTTTTCGACGTCGGAGGCAGTCACATTGCCGCCAGCGTTTTCAGCCCCATGGGCATGACGCTCGGTCCCCTTAGCGCCGTTCCGGTCCCCGGGAGCGCCAGCCCCGCAGAATTCTTTGACGCATTTGAGTCTCTCACCAAGACTGTGCTGCCCGCCCCGGTTTCGCCAGACGGGGTCGCCATCGCCATGCCAAACCCGTTTGACTCGGACCGTGGCGTCAGCTACATGAAGCATAAGTACCAGCAGCTTTACGGAATCGCTCTGCGTCCCGGGCTGGCGGAACGGCTCAGATGCGACCCCGACCGTATTCACTTCCTCAACGATGCAGCAGCCTTTTTGATGGGCGAGCTTGCTAAGGGAGCTGCCACCGGTGTGTGCCGTTCTGTCGGCATTACCCTGGGAACCGGCGTCGGATCGGCATTTGCGGCAGACGGGAAGATCGTTGTGAAGGGCCGTGGCGTTCCGCCGGGCGGCGAGATATGGGATCTTCCTTATCGCGACAGCATAGTCGAGGACGTGATTTCCACGTCCGCGATCCAGCGGATGTATGAGCAGCTGACTGGCATTCGTGCCGAGGTTCGCGAAATTGCCACCGTGGGATCGGAACATCCGCAGGTGCGACAAACGTTTGAGCGCTTCGGAACCGAGTTGGGCAAGGTCTTGCGGAGTACGTGTCTCGAATTTGGCCCCGAACGAATTGTTATAGGGGGAGGAATTTCTCGCTCCGCCGGACTTTTCCTGCCCAGTGCGGAGAACGAACTGGTAGATACTGGAATCCAGTTACGCGTGTCAGAATTATTCGAGCGGGCTCCCTTGATTGGTGCGGGAGTTAGCTGGACGCAGAAAGACACGGAAGAAACAAAGCCGCCCAAACGGGAACCAACCAGCGTGGCCTAGCGAATTCGATCCGGAGCACCTCCGTAGTTCTTGCGGTTCTGAATTGCCTAGACAATCTCCATTTTCCGGTGAGCGAACATCGTGAGCGATTTACCAGCCCCGGTGCCGCGATCCGCGTAGCGATTCGCGATGGGGCCAGATTCTTGCTGGCCGCCCGAGATACCCGCCCCGAGGATTGATTCTTACCACTTTCAGAACATCACTTTGATCGGGCAGCCAAGTAGATATTCGACAGTGGATTCGCGAGTTTGGCAATACAAAAACCGTGGGGATACAGATCGCTTCCCGTAGCTGAGGGTGGAGTTCTCGATCCTGGCAAAATCTTTTCTCGCGTTGCTTCTCCATTCCGGTGCGTATAATGCTGGTGCGCTAAAGGCATTCCTGTCGCAACGTGCTCGGAATCGCCAGGCCCGAATCTTTCCGGGGGACATTCCATGGATAGAATTCCCGCGCCCCATTCTCCAAGTCGCAGAAACTTCCTCGCTGCAAGCAGTGGTCTGTTCGCTGCCGCTGTCACCGCACCGCGCTTTGCCGCAGCCCACGCCGCGGAGGAACCGCGCCCGTCGGATGACCCGCCGATGTCCGGGGGCTCGCTCCGCAAGATTCCGATCGGAGTATTTGAGGTGGTATTCGCCCATCTCTCGCTCGATGAGACT
>PKYX01000509.1:2151-9665 GCA_003132825.1 Acidobacteriaceae bacterium | reverse complement strand
CTCATTTAAGGCATCCATCACAATTCCTTTCAGGGAGACCGCCGACTTCGTCGTGATGTCTCCCTCTTTCCGAAAAGCGGTCTTAGCGCGAGGGCTATGCAGCCGCAGCAAGCTATACGCCAGACTGCGGAGCACCACCTGTGTAGTAGAGGAATCTCGACAGTAAAGGACCGACGGGAAGTCCGACAGCACACTGCGCAGCAAGAGGGTTTTGCCAACCCCGGAGGGTCCATGAATAAGGAAAGGGCGCTTCTGGGCGAGGCGCTTCCTGATACCCTGTCTTTCCCCTTCACGGTCAAAGATAGCTTCGGGCATCATGTGATCTCTCGCTGGTGCGCCGGTTGACATACGACCGCGTATGCCAGGTCTCGCGTGCTTTGATTGGCTTTTCATCTAGAGATTTCTGGTCTGCCGCGTCAAGCTCCCTCACCGTTGGTGGGATAATATCGATCACATTATGAACGGCCTTCAACACATCTTTTCCGTTGTAGCGACCCCCTTGCCCCCGTCACGGAGTTCGACGGCCTCGTACTTTCCAGTAGAGGCCCCGGAAGGCACCTTGGCCACGCCCCGCTGTCCAGCGTTACGCTCACTTGAGTCGTCGGGCTTCCACGGGAGACCATAATTTCGGGCGCATCAATACTCTTTATCTTCGACATCAGTCCCCTTTGCATGAGTTATATAAGTTCATCAAACAGAACCGGTCCGAAGCACGGTGATCAAGTCCTTCTCCACATCATGGGGGAACGATAAAGCCTGCAGTCTCCCCACAGTCTTGTCTACGGCATAAGAAAATGATTTCAGTTCACAATCACCATCCGCCCAAACCGCATAGCAGGCGTCCGGCTTGCCCGTCTTCGGCTGGCCAAGGCTGCCGGGATTGACGACCAGACGGCCCCCAATTCTTCGTATGAACGGAGTGTGAGTGTGTCCGACAAGGACCACATCTGCCGGAACGCCATCCACTTCGCGAACCCAGTCGTCGGAATCCTCAGGACAATAGCCGTACAAAGGGTCGGATGGCTTCGCATGGCAAACATAGAAGCGCTTGTCTTGCCTTTGAAGTTCCACCTGAAGAGGCAACTGCCGCAAGAATTCCTTTTGATCGCTGCTCAACACCGACGCGGTGTACTGGCCCGTGGCTTCCGCCATCTTGTGATAGCGCGGCGTGCAACGCGGATCTACGTCGTAGCCGATGGAATGATCGTGGTTTCCGCGTACGGTAACGGTGCTCTTGTCTTTTACAAAATTAACGACTGCCGCAGGCTCGGGTCCGTAGTTGACCAAATCTCCCAGCACCCAGAGTTCGTCGTATCCTTCCGGCAGGGCTTGCAAGGCTTCGTAGTTCCCATGCAAATCAGCGATGATGACAATCTTCAAGACTTTTCCTTTTTGGTCACACACCCTGGCGTTGGGGATGTCATCTTCGATCTTCTGCACTTTGGACCGCTTCAAAGGGCACATCCACTCTCCAATTAGTGAACTACCATCACCGGACAGTGCGCATATCTCAACGCTCGCTCAGACACCGAACCCAGCATCATCCGTGAGATCATGGATCGTCCGCGACGCCCCAAAATAATGAGGTCGATGCCATCCGCCTCCGCTCGGTGGATGATCTGTTCTGCAGGATGCCCCACCGCCATGTCGGTCTTCACGTCAAGGTCGCGCCCGTCGGCCTTTTCCATGATTTTCTTGAATCCCTCTTCAAAGTGTTCCTTCGCGTTGTCCAGCACCGCTTCCAATTCGACCGAAGTTGCGGGTTCAGGGGGCCGCGCAACCGCGAAGATCAGCACTGTTGCATCCAAACAAGCTGCCAACGAAAAGGCCATATCCACTGCTTTTTCCGACTGCGGAGACCCGTCATAGCCGACTAGCAACTTTCGAAAATATGCGTTCTGTCGTTTTCCCGTCATGCTCCCTCCTCAGTTTGCTTCCTCGCCCCCAGCTTGAGCTAATGTTGACTTCTCCTCTGCCTTAGTCGCCAGCAAGTGTCTCGGCATGAACCAAGCATTGGCAATCACAGTGGGTATCACCGCGCTCCCGATCACGGTAGCGACCAAGTATGAATACTGCGCCTGGGTAATTACACCGTGATTCAGTCCGAACAGCGCGGAGATTGTTCCGAACGTCAGGCCGGTAGACATCATCAAGGTAAAGTACAGCCCTTCTTCCTTCTGATAGTCAAAGGCCTTCACCGTGGGGTATAGGGGAATTACCTTCGACAGCATCTTGGCGAAGAACAGCGCAGTGAACACGAGTGGCGCCGCGATCAATGCAGGTACGGACACAAACGATCCCGCGCGAATGAAGTAAAACGGCGTTAGCAATCCGAATGTCAGGGTGCGCAGACGCCTTATGAGACTGTGGTCCTTTCCCACGGTTCCCGCCAGCACCATGCCGATGATGTAGGCTGGCAAGACNNCCAGACCGCCAATCCCCCCATTGCGAACAGCAGGAAGAGTATGTACTTGGCTTCCAGCTCGGAGACGCGCCCTCCATATTTCTTGAAGAATCGGGGTGTGAGAAAGGGGAGAATGGCGAAGACCACGATACTAACTCCTATGAAGACCAACGTCTTCACGGTAAAAGGCGAGAAGATCAGCCCCAGCGCAATCACTGTTCCCAGATCGTTAACGAAGCAGGCGGCCAACACCGCCTTCCCAAAATCCGTAACGTTGAAGCCCAGTTCCAACATGACCGCATATACCACCGCCACGGATGTGGTCGAAAGGGCGACACCCGCCAGCCAGCTGGCCCGGTCCGTCCAATGCAAGACGTAGTGAGCAATTGCCGTGCACCCAAAAAACGGTCCGAAGAAACCCACGAGTCCAATTACCGTCGCCTCTTTCCATTTCGTCCGGAAGATCNNGAGGATCCAATTCGGCACCGGCCAGAAACGTAAGAACGATAGCGCCGGTACCGGCGAGAAAGCTGATCCAGCTTGTCTTCCCACCAAGTTCAGCGTGCACGAAAAGTGCACCGATCAACAACTGTGCCACAGTACCGACAACAATCTCGCTGAGCGCGGTGGACATCTTGAGCCAGATAGCAATAAGCGTCGCGATCAGAGCGAGGCCGACCCAAACAGCGGCCAGTACCCACACATTCTCCATGGGGCGCTACCTCCACTAGTTCTGCGGATTATTGCCGGTTACCATGACTCCGCGACAAAGCAATCCGCTTGTCAGGAGTCATCAGCTGTTCCGGCTTAAGAATTGGGACAGCGGTTGGCGGTGAACTCCTTCACCGTGGTTAACAACACAAGTACAGCAAAAGATGCCCATCGAAGTCAACGGCATTCATCATCCCTCCTCGGTCACTGAGTCCCCGGAGCAATGCCGCGCTCGAGAGAGGTGCAGGGGCAAGGGGTGAGTCGGGCGCAAATCGGATTCGATTTGACTTGCTACTATAAAGCACGAAACGTAGCGAGGGAGTCTAGATCTTGGCTCCTGAGGTGCGGTTTCACTAGAGGAGATCGGAGTGGGGGTTGGGATCTTGCCCCAATGAACATTCGCCCAACCCCTTACGACTGTGCAGGCGAGTCCTCGAAAACAGACTCGCAAAGTGCTTCGTCATGTCGAGCTCAAGTTCGCTGCGCCATGCCGTGAGACAGGAGCCGCTTAGAGCTCCGTCGCATGAAGTTCACTATTTGACCTCGGCTTCGTGGACATATCCGCCAATTTCGTCGACCAGCGTTTGTGCCGATTCTGGAACGGCAACTTGGCCGCTTAGAATCTCATGGCGGTTTACATCGTCGCCATACATGGCCCTGTCTCCGCTCTTGTCGGCTTTCACCACGGCGCCGTCCAGGCTCACCCCAATGAAAACGCCCTTGGAACGCGAATAAGACAAAATCTCCGCATTCAATTTAAGATCGGTGCCAGCCGCGGCGTTCCGACCCACCGGCCCGGCTGCGACAGAGGCGTCGGCTCCGAGCTTGAATTTGTCGCTGAGCAGACTTTTCAAGGCGTGATCGTTCATAAAGAGCATCACCAGGTCGGTAGAGGATCCTCCAATCTGATAACCCACACTCCCGCCGTCAATGGCCACAAACATGGGTGCGCTCCAACCGTGCCCAGTGCGACAGGTCGCCACTCCCCTGCCGTAGCTGCCGCCGAATACAAAGGCGAACTTCACGTCCCCTGGAATGATGGCGATGCATTTCGCCGATTCCAGAAGATGCGACGGAATTCCCTGGTCCGGAGTGTCCATAATCTCCTTGAAGACTTGGGCAGCTTTGCGGGTACGATTAACATCTTCGTCACGATCCGAGGCACCAGCAGCGACGGTTACGACTAGAACTAGGGTTGCGACGGCCACTAAACGTTTCAACATTTGTTTATCCTCCTCCAAAGCGTTAACTCGTTAATAAAAACGCGCTGCCCAACAAATTGATCTCAAAATCGGCTGAGCTCGCCACGCGTGAACCCATTCCCCCCGATCATTGCGACGGTCGCCGGCGAAGTGGCCTCTGTGGGTTTGGCCTCGTCCATCGACCGCTGAACGAACGCCGTGATCTAGGACCTTTTGCGGTCCTCGTATTCCAAGGGGAATCTTAGGTGCCGTAGAACGGCATTACTGCGCAATAGTGACCACATTTCGATTTTGCTCACGCAGTCGCACCCGCCGATATGAATGGGGTGGTGGCGTTTTGATGGGACCCGCCGATTTTCGGCGAATGATTGTGACGAAATAAAGTGGCTCATGCGCGTACCCGCTACATGCCGGCGTGCAGCCATGCCCAAGGCTCCGCCAAGCCTGCCAAAGTTCTTTCCTTGAGCCGCCTCAAAAGCAAACAACATGGACGTAAAGGAAATCGTTTGCGGTAAGCATCAGGACGCGTGTGGATCTCACAACAACAGACGAGCAATAGCGAACAGTTTTCCTGGTAGCACGCTGTCATAATTTCGATTGAGGCTTGGCTTGATGGTAGGAGAAGGCAAAGGCAAGTCCCCGAAGGAGTCCAGGAAAATGTCCAAAGAGAATTCGGTTGTCGCAGTGTATCGCACGCATGCGGAAGCGGATAAGGCGGTGAAGGAGCTTCAGCGTGGAGGGGTTGACATGCATAAACTGTCGATCGTTGGTAAGGGCTACCACACAGATGAGCAGGTAGTCGGCTACTACAATGCCGGCGACCGCATGAAGTATTGGGGCAAGATCGGTGCGTTCTGGGGCGGTTTTTGGGGGCTCTTGTTCGGCTCTGCTCTTTTTATGATTCCGGGGCTCGGCCCAATCTTGGCGGCGGGACCCGTAGTTGGATGGATCGTAGCGGCGCTCGAGAGTGCGGTGGTGGTGGGAGGGTTGGGCGCCTTGGGAGCCGGCCTCTACAGCATCGGAATTCCTAAAGACAGCATAGTGAAGTACGAGGCAGCGATTCAGACGGATCAATTCTTGCTGATCGCCCACGGGACGGCAGCAGAAGTGGCAAAGGCGAGGGATATCATCGAGACCACGCATCCCGCCGAATTTACGACGCATTCAGCCGAAGCCGTAGCAGCATAGCAATCCTGTCGGGGGTCTCGGCAGAAAGACCCCCGTACGTTCCGTCAGTTATCGGTCAACAGTAAGCGGCAAGGAATGAATTTTCCCACCTACTCCAGCTTTGCATAGTCTGCCTTAGCTTGTTTCAGAATGGGGATGTCGGGGTCGGCGTCTTTCCAGAGGATGAAGAAATCCTGGTAGGCGGTTTTGGCTTTGGCCTGGTCTCCGGAGATGGCATACGCGCGGCCGAGCTCCAGGTGGGCCAATGAAGCGAACAGAAAGTTCTGCACGATTCCGGGATGATCGAGGAACTTCTGGAACTCGGCAGCCGCAGCCGCACCGTTGCTCTGGGCAAGATAAGCCAGGCCGCGAAGGTACGCCGGATGTAAGGTGCCGGCATTTTCGGGAGGAGGATTGCCGAGTTCGTAAGGCAGGGAGGGCTCGAGGGCGATGATCGCCCGCTCGGGCGCATGTTGCGCAATCGCCATCGATGCTTCGAGCACGGGGAACCAGTAGACCTTGAGAAAACTATTGCTGCTTTCCGATTTCTTCAGCGCCTCCATGATGGCTTTCGACTGAGGAAATTCGCCACAGCGGGCTAACGCCAGAGCGGAGAGGACTTTGACATAGCGCCCGGGGGCAAGCGCCAATGCACGGGCCGCGGCTTGCCGGGCAGCGCTTGCGTTGCCCACTTCGGCCTCGCGGACGGCCTGGAAGGCGAGCCATTGCGCCGCAGTTTCCTTGGCGTCCGCGCGCACCGCTGAATTGGCGGCCTGCCGGGCGAGATCGCGCGCTTTCGCCATGCGTCCGTAGTAGGCCTGAGTATCGGCGTGGGTGTTGAGCATCTGGTCCTCCTCGCCGGGCCGCCCAGCCGCCCATGCGACCTGGCGCTCCATCTCGGCGGTATCGCCGGCCAAGAATGCGAGGGAATACAGATCTCCCCGTATAAACAAGCCGTCAAAGTGGTTGCGCTGCGCCTCCTCGAGCGTCAACCGCGCCTCCTTGAGGCGATTGACAGAGATATAGTCGCTGGCCAGGTTGGCATAGTCGGTGATCGTGGGTTCCAGGCGCTGCGCCGCTTCAGTCTCCCTGATGGCTTTGTCGTATTGGCCCACAGAAGCGTAGAGGCTGCCAAGATTGCCGTGAGGCACCATCTCGCGCGGGTAGCTTTTCGCCCAGAGTTCGTAGGCCTCGATGGCCTTGTCCATTTCGCCGGTGACGTATTGGAAGTAGAAAGCGGAGATGCGGAACCGCTCGCGGTCGCTGACGCGGTCTCTTAAATCATAGGCCTTCCTTGCGTAGTCCGCGGCAAGACTGGCTTGTCCAAGATTCGAGTAGTCGATACCCAGAGCGACATAGGCGATAGCAAAGTTGGGGTCGAGTTCAATGGCGCGCTTCATGAACGGAACGGCTTCGGAATCGCCTTTGGTGCGGCCTGTTGTGATGCCCATGCTGTAAGCCTTCAAGGCTTCAAGGGAAGGCGTAGTGGCTTCCATGGGCACGTCGAATTTTTGCACGGAAGCGAGCGATTCGCCGAGACGCGCGCGTAAGGCGGCGGTGGAAGTATCGAGCGCCTTGAGAACGCTTTCTTTGCTGGCGGCTTCGGCGTGTTCTTTGGCGAGACTATCGCCGTTGTTGCAGGCAACGGCATCGAGCGCGACGACATATTGGCTGCCGAGATTGGCGATCGAACCCGAAACCACGGCTTGACTGCCAGTGCGGAGGCAAAGTTCCGTGGCGACCTCCGCGGTGATACGCTCCGACGGCGTGCGCCCCATCAGCTTTAGAGTCTCTCCAGCCTTGGTGTCGGAAAGAACATTGAGAAAAGGAGACTGCTCCAGATCGACGGCGAGCGCCTGCTTGAGAGTGCCGTCGAAGACCGGGTCGCCGGTGGAGTTGGTGAAATCTGCCAGTACAACAGTGTCTTTCTCGGTGAGCGGGCTTGTGTTAGGCCCCCCCGAGCGCGAACGGAGGTAGAGTCCGCCGGCGCCGAGGCTGGCGAGAGCAGCGGCCAAAATGTATACGCCGAG
>PKYX01000509.1:1415-2100 GCA_003132825.1 Acidobacteriaceae bacterium | reverse complement strand
GCGGACGTCGGCGTGCCGTCGAGAATGGATTTGAAGATCACTGCGGAACTCTCGCCGCGGAACGGCAGCGCACCTGTCGCCATCTCGTACATGACGGCGCCGAAGGAAAACAAATCGCTTCGCGCGTCCAACTCTTTCGCGCGCGCCTGCTCGGGTGACATATAGGAGACCGTGCCCAGCGCGGTGCCAGGACTGGTCAGGTGAGGCTCATCCGGCGCAGTCATTGCATTGGCCAACGCGACGTTGCCCGAGGAATTGCTTACCGGCCCGACCTTCGCCAGTCCAAAATCGAGGATCTTGCCGTGGCCCCGCTTGGTGACGAAGATGTTGGCCGGCTTGATGTCACGATGCACGATCCCTTGCGCGTGCGCCGCATCGAGAGCGTCGGCGACTTCCATGCTTAGGGAGAGCACAGTCTCCAGATCGAGGGGCCGCCCGGCGATGCGGTGCTTCAGGGTCATCCCGTCAAGAAATTCCATGGCGATGAACGCCTTGCCATCTTCCCCGCCAATATCGTGAATGGTGCAGATATTGGGGTGATTGAGCGCGGAAGCCGCCTGGGCCTCGCGTTGAAACCGAGCCAGGGCCTGGGGATCGTGGGCGACCTCGTCAGGCAGGAATTTCAAGGCCACGAATCGGTTCAACCGCGTGTCTTCGGCCTTGTACACGACGCCCATGCCGCCGC
>PKYX01000509.1:0-1359 GCA_003132825.1 Acidobacteriaceae bacterium | reverse complement strand
ATAGACGGCGCGGCCTTTGCCTCTCGGCGTGCTCCAGGCCGCGCTTTGGGACGGTGGTGCGCCACGGGCGGTCATCAGCTTGATGGCTTCGTCCATGTCGGCGACGTTTACACCCAGGTGGTGGAAACCTTCCCCGTGCTTGTTTCCATACTCCACATAGACATCGGGGCCGGTAATCTGCTGCACCCACTCGAAGGAAGCGTCGCCCGTGCGGTCCCAGCCGAGCCACATCTCGAAAGTGCCGGGCTGGCCGCGATAGACGCGGTCGAGGCTGACGTTGTGGTCGATGCTCGAAAAGGGTTTGAAGCCGAGCCCCGTATAGTAGGTGCCCACTTTTCGCACGTCGTTCACGACCCAGGCGAAATGGTTGATCTTAGTGACGGGGTACTCGTTGCCGGCGCCGGTGGCGTCGGTCGCGCCAGACTGGGTATCCGGGTCATCAATCAGCGCCAGAGTGTTTCCCCCGCCCTGCGCGGCGGTGTCGAGATATGCGATCCGGCCCCGGCCCGTACGGCCCTGCCAGGTATTCTGAACCACTACGCCCACGCCTTTTGAGGAGAACCATTTAATCTGATCGTCGAACTCCTGTGACGACCGGACATTGTAGCCAAGCACGAGAATGCCATCCCCATGTTTACGCAGATCGTCCTGCCAGAACTTGCCTCCGTGCAGGGGTTGGATCCATTTGATCTCCAGCACGCCGACGTTGGCGGTAACCTGCTTTACTTTGGCGGGATCAGGCTTGCCGCGATAAGTCAGATTCGGAAAGCTCACCACTCCGTCGCGATGGATGTCGTGAACCCCCAGGCGCTGCCAGTAGTCCACTACCCGGTCGAGATCGCTCACCACCCAAATGAGCTGCGCAACATGATGGTAGACGGCAGGATCGAGCCCCGGCGCTGCTGCCGCACGAGTTGAGTCCCCGAGAGCTACCGCACCTCCCAGTCGCGCGGAAGTCTCGGGTTTTGCCGCGAGCAGGACCACGCTGAAAACGATCGTTAGCCCTAGAGCCAACTTGGAAGCATGCGCTTTGTTCATGCGATTTTCCGCATTCCGACGAGGACGGAAGATTACCGCCTTTGCGGAAACCAGGCAACCGTAGGATCGATTTTGAGGGAGCTGCCTGACCTTTCGAGGCGGGCGGACGGCTTCGCGTCTCTGGCTCAAAGCATGACCCTCAGATCCCGCAGTGAGACACAGCCTAAGGGGAGAAACACCGCCAGTCGGAAGGTCGCTACCCACCGGTGGATGGCTTCTAGATCGAGCGCAGAGCTTCAATCGGATTCGCGGAAGCGGCACGGGTTGCCGGCAGCGCCGATGCGAGAAGCGCCATGAGAATCATGGTCAGGGCTGCCGCGA
>PKYX01000540.1 GCA_003132825.1 Acidobacteriaceae bacterium | reverse complement strand
CCCAGCAGGATGAGGCGGCGAAACCGACTCTGCCTCAGCATGGACGTAGCATCGTGAGCGCGGCTGAGGTCCGAACCGAGATGCAGGTCGGAGAGGATGAGCGTGTCGTAGAACGCAGAACTCATCACTCTAAGTTCTAGAGGAAAGATGTTACGGGATGATGAAAACTGCACAAAAATCAGTGCAAAATAGCTTTTTCGTTACTAATCTCTCCGCGTCAGAACCCAGACCATGTACCCATCAAGGCACATTTACAGGAAGATACGGACTATTTTGCGGGCGGCACATACTCTTTCGGCAGGGCCGCGCCTTCGCCAAAAAAGTATTGCTCCATTTGCCGGACAATGGCTTCCTGATCCTCTTTCCTGGCCGGATTCAGGCGGTACTCGTTNNTGCTCGGTCCACATTTGCCAGGCTTGCCGGGAAACCTGTGCATAGACTCGGTTTCCGAGATCGGTATCGAAGGGGGGCTCATCGAGACCAGGGAGTTCTTGGTGCAGCTTGACGCAGAAGACCTTGTGTTCCGCCATGATTTTCCTCTTGATCGAGAGAAGAAAATTATCTCATAGAGCCCCAGTGCATTGCAGACACAGGAAGCGTGAAGGGAAAGGGAAAGCGAATCGTGGGCGCCAGCTCAACCAAGGCCCCTTGTGTTATGCCAAGAAAACACACCGCCATACGGAATGGCCTTGTCGGTAGGAGCAAAATCTAGAGGATTGGTTAGGCTGAGTTCATTGCGCCGTGGACAGACTGGCGCTGGTGGGCCCTCCAGGATTTGAACCTGGGACCAATGGATTATGAGTCCACTGCTCTAACCGCTGAGCTAAGGGCCCGTTTCCTCTATTAACCATCACAGACAGACATGGGCGCGTAAAACTGTCCAACCAACCTGTAAATACTATGCTTGGAGCCGCTTCGGTGCGACCCCCCCTCCACAAAAGCTCCATCCAGTCGGCCCGCTGTCAACCCCCTGTCCGCTCAAAGTCTTCGGGCGTGACAGGATGAAAGCGCTATAGAGAACCAAGGCTAAACTTGACGGTGATCGTAGTCCTGATTTCGACCGGTTCCCCGGCAACATTATAAGGCTTGAACTGCCATAGTTGGACCGCATTGACCACCTCCGGAATCAACGGCTTCGGCCCGGATTTCGCCTCGAGTTTCTCAATTCGGCCTTCTTTTGAAATTACAACATTCAAAACAACCGTCCCCCGAACGCCACTGGCGCGGAGCTCATACGGATAGGCGGGCTGGACCCGGTGTGTGACCATCCGCTCGATGATGGCCTCGGGCACATCAACGATCTTTCCGCCAGGTTCGGGCTGCCCCGCCGACTCGGGAGCAGCGCTGGATTGTGCGGGCGAATCCTGGGAAGGCTGCGCGCCCGGTGCCTTTCCACTGGCGGACGTGCCGTTGACGATGTCGTTTCCCGGCAGTGCAAAGTCAAACGGTAGGAGGGCGCTTGCTCTGGAAGGTTTTCCATTCCGAATAAATGGCTTGAATTTCCATTTCTTTGCGGCCTCGAGCGCAGCGTTGCTCAGTGCCGGTTCGCCGCTCACCACCTCGGCACTGTCCACGTCGCCAGTTTCTGAGACATGGACTTTCACGATAACTTCGCCCTGGATCTTTGCGCGTTCAGCTTCAGGCGGATATTCAGCCTTCTCTGCCAGCACAGGCTCGAGTTTTGTCGAATCAGGTAGAACCTGCCCCGGTTGGGGCTGGGGACGCGACTCGGTTGGCGGAGCCGCGCTTTGTGCAGGGGCGCTGGGCGGCGCGGGGGAGCCGTTGTTTCCGTTGGTCTGCGACCAGCCGGAATTCATCCCCAGAAACAGCGCCAACGTCCATACGCGCAAAGCTTGCATTCGGCCGTAGATTCTATCCTCAAAGGATTTGTCCCGCGGAAGTAAAGTGTTTCATCTTGGTTGCATCTCACGGGGAGCTCTCCCCGAGATGCACCGTGATCGCGAACTGCGCAGGTCAGGACGTGAGGCGTACCGAGGATCGACAGAACTTGAACTCTCACGCCGCCCGGGGATCGAAGCCAAGATTCCTGATGGCTTCCTCACTCAGAGTCAGAGGAATACTCACCTTTTCGCCTCTCTCGTACGAGGCGTAACGCTCGTGCAATTGTTCGTGTGTAACTCCCGCTTCGCGCACGAGCAAGACTGCGACTTCACGGAAATCACTGAAATAGCGCGGAAGGCCGTACTCTTTGCCCTTCTCATCGAGCACAGAGAGGACGGCATGGTAGGCCTTCTCGTTCGGCTTCCCGGGATCGACCTTGATTTCTTTCTTGATTCGAGCCGTAGCATTGACGCTCACTCGACCTCCCAGTCTACGGAATCAGAAGCGGGCCGACCTGGGGACTCATGCCGCCCGAAGACCTGAACTCGCCCCCTCTAAGTGCGAGAACCCTCGCCCCCCGTCATCATCTTTGATCTCTGGCGTTAGGGCGAGGCGTTGCCCCTGCTCACCCCGGCGACGCAACAGCGTATCACTGCCCGGAACAGCCTGATGATTCGCGGTGGACGCCCGCTTTTCTCCCCTTGCGCCTGGTCGGCCAGGGTTACGAAAGTTTTCCCAATCTTTCGCAAGTGATTGTCCAAGAGCCATTTAGCCTTCACACTCAGGAAGACTTAATGAATTTTGCCGGACCCTCGACGGTTTAGGGTTCAGACGGAGATATATGGCTCGCGGTACGCGCCTAAGAAGACTCAGCCCGAGTGCCAAGCTGTTTTTCGGCCTGGTGATCGCGGCCGGCATGCTTGTGCTCCTGCAGGCTACCCTGCACCCGTCGAGCAGGAACATCGCCGAGTTTGTCTGCTATCTCTTGATATCGCTTCTGGCTTCGCGGGTCAAAGTCACCCTGCCCGAGGTCGGCGACTCCCTGTCCGACAACTTCCTGTTTGTGCTGATCGGCATTCTGGACCTGGGCTTCGCCGAGACTATGATGCTCGGGTCGGTGGGCGCCCTGATGCAGTGTTTCCAGGGTCAGCGCACTCGGCCAGCGCGAATCGTGTTCAATGTCTGCGCCAGCGCATGTGCCGGGGCCCTCGCCTTTGGCGCCTATCATCAGGTTTCGCCGTTGTATGGGCGGCTGGACCTTCGCCCGTTCCTGTTGGTGCTGGCCGCCACCGTTTACTTCGTGATCAACACCGCAGCCGCGGTCGGGGCCGTGGTGCTTACCGAAGGAAAGTCTCTCGACAAGACCTGGGTGCAGTATTACGCCTGGTCTTTCCCGTACTATCTGGGCGGCGCCGCCATCGCCGGCGGGATTGGCTGGATGGACCAAGCTTTCCAATGGGAATCCTCGCTGCTGGTCCTACCCATCGTTTACTTGATCTACCGCTCCTATCGTATGTACCTGGGAAAACTCGATGACGAGAAGCGCCACGTCGAGGAAATGGCCGACCTGCACATGCGCACCATCGAGGCCCTGGCACTGGCGATCGAGGCCAAAGACCATACCACGCACGATCACCTGCAGCGGGTGAGGGTGTATGCCCTCGAGGTGGCCAAGGACATGGGCCTGGAATCGTCGGAAATGGAGGCCCTGCAGGCAGCGTCGTTGCTGCATGACATTGGCAAGCTGGCCGTTCCCGAGCACATTATTTCGAAGCCCGGCCGCCTGACCCCGGAAGAATTCGAGAAGATGAAAATTCACCCGGTGGTCGGGGCTGAGATTTTGGAGCATGTGCGCTTCCCCTATCCCGTGGTCCCGATTGTCCGGGCCCACCATGAAAAATGGGATGGGATGGGCTACCCCTTCGGCTTGAAGGGCACCGAGATTCCGGTCGGAGCCCGCATCCTCTCGGCCGTCGACTATCTGGACGCCCTGGCCTCAGACCGCCAGTATCGCAAGGCGCTGCCTTTGGAAGAGGTCATCAAACTCTTGGGCGCCGAGTCGGGCAAAGCCTTTGACCCCAAGGTGGTCAACATTCTGCAGAACCGTTACCGCGAGCTCGAGCGGAAGGTCAACTCGCAGTTTGGACAGGAAGTAGGCTCGAAGCTCTCGACCGAAGTCAAAGTCGAGCGGGGCAGCGCACCCGATGCGGGATTTGAGAGCAACGCGGCGAAAGAAACCCAGGACACCAACTTCCTGGCCTCGATCGCCGCGGCGCGCCAGGAAGCACAGACGCTGTTTGAACTGAGCCAGGATCTCGGAGCATCGCTGAGTCTCGGTGAGACCCTGTCGGTGTTCTCGGTGAAAATCCGGCGTCTGGTCCCCTACGACGCCATTGCGATGTATGTGCGCCGGGGAGAGGAATTGATCCCCGAGCACGTCAGCGGCGACAACTTCCGGCTGTTCGCCTCTTTACGCATTCCGCTCGGCCAGGGACTGTCCGGCTGGGTGGCGCAGAACAAGAAGCCGATCATCAACGGCAATCCGTCGGTTGAGCCGGGATACTTGAACGACCCGACCAAGTTCAGCACCCTGCGCTCCGCCTTGTCGATTCCACTCGAAGGCCTGGTGGGAGTGGTGGCCGTGCTCACGCTCTACAAACTCGAACCGGACTCATTCACCTCCGATCATCTCCGCATTCTCCTGGCCATCAGTTCCAAGATGGCGCTGGCCATTGAAAACGCTCTGAAGTACGAGCAGGCGGAGAGTTCCGCTACTACGGACTTCCTCACCGGGCTGCCCAATGCGCGGTCGCTCTTCCTGCAGCTTGACCGCGAACTTGCCCGCTGCAAGCGGGAAAACACCAACTTGACCGCCATGGTCTGCGACATGGACGGTTTCAAACAGATCAACGATC
>PKYX01000341.1:255-6146 GCA_003132825.1 Acidobacteriaceae bacterium | reverse complement strand
CGCCGGCCGAGTCGCCCTCGACCACGTAGATCTCGCAGATCGCCGGGTCGCCGGACTGGCAGTCGGCCAGCTTGCCCGGCAGGCCGCCGCCGTCGAGCGCGCCCTTGCGGCGGGTCAGATCGCGGGCTTTTCTCGCGGCTTCGCGAGCCCGGGCCGCTTCAATAGCTTTGTTGATGATCTTGCGTGCCACCGTCGAGTTCTGCTCGAAGAAGGCGCCCAGGCGCTCGTTGACGAACGCCTGCACGACGCCGGCAATGTCCGAGTTCAGCTTGCCCTTGGTCTGGCCTTCGAACTGGGGCTGCGGCAGCTTCACGCTGATGACCGCCACCAGGCCTTCGCGCACGTCATCGCCGGTCAGGTTTTCTTTGACGTCTTTGAACAGTCCCATCTGCTGTCCGGCGTAGTTGATGGTGCGGGTGAGCGCCATGCGGAAGCCGGAGAGGTGGGTTCCGCCATCCACGGTGTTGATGTTGTTGGCGAAGCTGAAAACCGACTCCGAGTAGGCGTCGTTGTATTGCAGCCCGATCTCCATATTCACGCCGTTGCGCTCGGCTTCCATGTAGATCGGCTTGTCATGCAGCACCTGCTTGCCGCGGTTCAGGTGCTTGATGAACTCTGCGATGCCGCCGTTGTACTTGAATTCAGCCGCCTTCGGCTCGCCCGTCTTCGGGTCGGTGGTGCGCTCGTCGGTGAGCGTGATGAGCAGGCCTTTGTTCAGAAACGCCAGCTCGCGCAGGCGCTGCGCCAGAGTATCGAAGTTGTATTCGGTGGCGGTGAAAATGCTTCGATCGGGCAGGAAGTGGACTTTGGTCCCGAACTTTTTGGTGGCGCCCGCTTTTTTCAGCTTGCTCGTGGGGTCGCCCTTGGAGTAGGTCTGTTCCCAGGTAAATCCGTCGCGCCAGATCTCCAGATCCAACTCTTCGCTGAGCGCGTTGACGCAGGACACGCCCACGCCGTGCAGACCGCCCGAAACTTTATAGGAAGAGCTGTCGAACTTTCCCCCCGCGTGCAGCGTGGTCATCACCACTTGGGCGGCGGGAATTTTTTCGCCATCGATGTCCATGGCGTCTACGGGAATGCCCCGGCCGTTGTCGACGACGGTGATCGAGTTGTCGATGTGAATGGTGACTTCGATTTTATCGGCGTGGCCGGCGAGAGCCTCATCGACGGAGTTGTCGACCACCTCATACACCAGATGATGCAAACCGAGTTCACCGGTCGAGCCGATGTACATGGCGGGGCGCAGGCGAACCGCTTCCATGCCGCCCAGCACCTTGATCGAATCGGCGGTGTAGTCCCCGTTAGCTCCGTTGATGGGGGTAACCCTCCCGTTTTTCTCTTTGCTTTCCGCGATGGGCACGTTGATTTCTTTGGTCGCCATTCCGCTCCGTGGAGAATGCCTGGTTTGAGCCTTGGCTGGTGGTATTGTTGCGCTGCGTCCGAACCGCCCAAATTGCTGAAATTACTATCACTTACGGGGTCATAGAATACTTTGAATTATAGCATAGAGAGGCGCCAGTNNAACGGGAAAGCTACTTTTGGGGCGGCGAAGCAGGCGCGCCTGCCAAGCGGTGCACCGGCGGGAAATGCAGCCCTTCGAGGAGCCCGTCGACTTCATCCTGGCTGCTCGCGATGAAGGTGAATGACACCACGTAGCCCTTGGCGATCATCACCAGTGTCGCCTGCTCGAGGGTCAACTTATCCAAGTCTTTGCTGAAGTCCGAGCGGGCAAGCTGTTTTGTGCCGACCGGGAATGAGTATGGTTGGTTGACCACTTTGAAGCCCTTCGCTGTGACGACTTCGTCGAGCGGTCCAAAATAATCCGCAGCCGTCTTCAGCCCGGGATAAGAAGAAACCCTCTCGGCCGCGATTACGACGGCGGAGTTCACCGTGTTTCCAGTGGTTTCGGGAGGCCGCTCGAAGACCCCGAGGAGAACTTCGGCCGGCGCGGGGTCGCTTGAGTCCGGGCCCGCGTCGCCCTCGCGCATCTCGGCGGTACGATCCACCCAGCCGAAGGGAATCCTGTAGACGAAGCCGAAGGAGGGATTGTGGTAGAGGCCGCTGCCGAGCGATGGTGGCTCTGCGACCGGCAACTTCTTGGCCGACCGCGGGGCAGGAATCGTCGTCTGCGCCGCCATGGCGCCCACCCCGATGAGGAGCGCAGCGACGACTCGATAGGGGAAGCGAGCCTGAGATCGATCCTGCATTCCCTTTAGGATATCGCTAGCCAGACAACGTGGAATAAACCGCGATTGGCGTCGCCCGCTCCAGGGCTTGCCCGGGCACCCGAGACGGCCGGTATTTCCCCGGCTTCAGTTCACGCCGCTTTCCCCGCAACCGGCTGCGCGCAGTGCGCGCAACGCCGCGCATCAATCGGAATCTCGCTCAGGCATTCGGGACACTTCTTGGTCGTGGGATCGGCGGGCGCCGGAGCTTTGCGCATGCGGGCTACCAGAGCGTTGACGGGAGTGACCACAAAGAAATAAACCGCCGCCGCGACCAGGAGAAACGCAATCGCGGCATTGATAAAGTCGCCGACCGGGAAGGGGGAGCCGTGAATGGCAAAGCTGACACTCGAGAAGTCTGGCTTTCCCACCAGGGCCGCAATCAAGGGGGTCAAGAGATCTTTAGTGAAGGCCGTGACCACGCTCCCGAAGGCCGCGCCGATCACCACGCCAACCGCCATATCAATCACATTGCCGCGCAGGATGAATTGCTTGAAACCGCTGAGCATGAGTCCTCCTAGAGGTGGCGGCTACTGACTGTACGACCGGCTAAGGATAGGAGTCAAATGGAGCCGAAGCGAACCCCGCACGTCAAGTCGCAAGGCACGTCGAGCCGCTCCAAGGAGGATCAAGAATCAAGAATTAAAGATAGGCCGAGCCTGGGGCGAAGGGAAGAAAAACAAACCATCCAGCCGATTCTGACCCTCAAATCCGCATGGGCATCACAACATAGCGGTATTTGTAATTTTCGCCGTCGGCGGGGCGCAGCTGGCCGGCGGATTGAGCGTCCTTGAGCTCGAGTTTCACATCGCCCGTGCCCACCGCTTTGAGGAACTCCAGAATGTATTGGGCGTTGAAACCAATGGTGAACGAATCCCCGTTGTAGTCGGTTTCGAGCGAGTCTTCCGATTCCCCCGTCTCGGTCGAAGAGGCCGAGAGCTTCAGCTCGCCGTTCTCCAGTTTCAACCGGACCGCGTGGGAGCGCTCGTCGGCGAACTGGGCCACGCGCGAGATGGCGGCCGAGAAATCCTCGCCGTGCAGGGTGATGCTCTTGCTGTTGTCCTTGGGCAGGACGGCTTCGTAGTTGGGGAACTGGCCAGTCAGCTGGCGCGAGGTCAGCAGGCGCGACCCGATGCGGAAGAACAGCGTCGATTCATCTTTGGCGAAGTCGACCACTTCGGCATCGGTTGAATCGAGCAGCGACTTCAGTTCGTCCATCGCTTTTTTCGGGACCAGCGTCTTCAACTCGCCGGAGACGCCTTCGAAGGTTTCGCCGCTACGTTCGATGTGCGCCAGGCGGTGCCCGTCGGTCGCAACCATGGTGATCGATTCCGCCTTCAGCACCATTAGAGCGCCGTTCAGCGTATAGCGCGATTCTTCATTGGCGATGGCGAATCCGGTCTTTGCAATCAGGCTACGCAGCACCTGGACAGGAATTTTCACCACGCCCGCGGTCGGAAATGCCGGCAGGGTAGGAAAGTTCGAGCGCGCCATGCCCACCATCTTCGTATTGGACCGGCCGCAACGAATGCTGACCCAGTGGTTTTCGAGCAGCTTGATGGTGATCTCGGCGTCGGGCAACAGCTTGACGTAGCCGTACAGCTTGCGCGCGGGAATGGTACACGCGCCTTCTTTCCTTACCTTTGCGTTGCACGAGGTTCGCAGGCTGAGATCGAGATCGGTGGCGGTGAGCGAGAGTTTGTCGCCGCTCGCTTCAAACAGATAGTTCGAAAGGATCGGGATCGTGGTCTTGCGCTCCACCACCCCTTGCGTCGCCGTGAGCTCGCGCAAGAGTTCAGACTTGCTGACCGTGATCTCCATGGTGGCTGTCCCGGCTGCGGTCGCCAAAGCTTCTACCGGCATAACACCGTTCTCCCGTGGCGCTCTGCTACTGGAATCGTTCTCTTCCTTATACCAAAACCAAAATCTTATACCAAAACCAGAATCCCGAAACAAGCGGTGACGGCAAGTCAAATCCGCCTGCGGTCGAAATCCGCGCCAGCCCCTGACCTACCCGCCCAACTGCTCCGTCATCTTGTTCAGCAGTCGATTCAAATCCTTGTCCGTTGTCCGGAGCTCGTCGATTTTCTCGACGGAGTGCAACACGGTGGTGTGGTGCTTGCCGCCAAATTGCCGCCCGATCTCGGGCAGCGAGGCCTCCGTCATATGCTTTGCCAGGTACATGGCGATCTGCCGCGGATAGACGATCGCGCGCGAATTGTTCTTCGCTTTGATCTCCACCAGACGCAGCCCGAACTGCTCGGCGACCGCTTTCTGAATGGCCTCGATGGTGACCTTCCGGGCCTGGGAATCGATAAAGTTCTTCAGCACCTGCTGGGCGTAGGGGAGAGTGATCTCCGCGCCGATCAGGGAGGAATGGGCAACCAGGCGGATCAGCGCGCCTTCGAGCTCGCGAACATTCGATCGGATATTGGACGCGACGTAAAGAGCGACGTCGGTTGGCAACGTGACTTTTTCCTGCTCGGCCTTTTTCTGCAGGATGGCTANNCCCCACTCGAAACGGCTCCGCAACCGGTCCTCGATCTCGGCCAGCTCCTTGGGCGGCCGGTCGCTGGCGATCACGATCTGCTTCATGGACTCATGCAGGGCGTTGAAGGTGTGAAAGAATTCCTCCTGCGTGCGTTCCTTTTGCGCCAAGAACTGGATGTCGTCCACGAGCAACACGTCTACGTTGCGGAACTTGTCGCGGAAGCTGCTCATCTTGTCGTAGCGCAACGAGTTGATCATCTCGTTGGTAAACTTCTCGCTCGAGATGTAGCAGATGGCCGCTTGCGGCTGCCGGCGCTTGATCTCATGCCCGATGGCCTGCATCAGGTGGGTCTTGCCCATGCCGACGCCGCCGTACAGGAAAAGCGGGTTGTAGGCTTTCGAGGGCCGCTCGGCCACCGCCTGGCAAGCGGCGTGGGCGAATTGGTTCCCGCTGCCGATCACGAAGGCATCGAAGGTGTAACGGGGGTTCAGTTGCGCCGCCCCGTCCCAGTCGAAGCGAGTTTGCCCGACCTGGCCGGGAGGGGGAACTGCAGCCGGCGCGGTGTGCACCGTGAGCCCGCCATCGTGGCGGACGGGTGTGGCCGCGGGATCATCTTCCGGGGTGACGAACTGCACGTCCTGATATTCCAGCCCGAGATTGTCGAGCGCTTCCTGGATCAGGTCAGCGTAACGGTCTCCCACCTTGCGATATTCCGCGGTGGGCACGCGCACAAAAAGAATTCCGCCACTCGAATGACTGTAACGGGTGGGCTTCAGCCAGGTGTCATACGACTGGCGATTGATCTTCTTCTCTAGCGCATCCAGGATGCGTACCCACGGATTGGGAACAAGACTTGGACTGGGAACAGACATATATGAATTCTTCGCGGACTGCCCCTGTGGGCGAGCACCTGGTATCAAACCGCCATCGAGAGAGAAAATTTAGTTTCCAGCGGAGCAGCCTTCACGGGCGGTCCCGGTGGCACGCAAGAAGTTTCCTGTAAACCGGGTCAGTCCGGAATACTAGCACAAAAAATTTTGGCGCGTGAAAAGTTCAACGGAGAATTTTTCTTCGGCACTTCGATTCAGAACCCGAAAAGGAATTCTGTCAAGTATTGAAATCATAACTGCCACGCGAGTGGTGCAAACCTCAGACCCAGAGCGGCAACTCGCGGG
>PKYX01000341.1:0-219 GCA_003132825.1 Acidobacteriaceae bacterium | reverse complement strand
CCGGGTTTGAGTTTCCGGCTTGAAGTTTCCGGGTTGGAGTTGAACGACTGGCTTCTAGGGCAGCGGGCCACTGGGCTGCTCGACAGCAGGCAGTTTGGGTTTCCGTTCCGGGTCGCCCTGCGGGAGGGGTGACAAAGTCTGGTTGCAGTTACGGGGCGACATATCTTGGGAGCATCTACACCCGTCGCAAAGCCCTAGTTTGCCCACTCGCGGCGCCTC
>PKYX01000060.1 GCA_003132825.1 Acidobacteriaceae bacterium | reverse complement strand
GGAACCGAGAAGCCGAAGACGGCGCCCAAGGCGGAGAAGGCTCCGATAGGAATCGAAACCAACGACGCACCGCCACGGCTTACCAGAAGCGCACCTAAGGAAACCCCGCCACCTGCGACGACATCTCCGGCCTCTGCGCCGCAGGGCACATCGGGGGGATCTGCGGCACCGGGTCAGACGGGCTCGGGTCAAACAAGCCAAGGTCAAACCAACTCAGGCCAGACAAGCCCGACGCAGACCACGCCGAGTCAGACGCCGAGANNCCCGCGCCAAACTCCTCCTCGCCCACGTCACAGAGCGGCTCCACGCCCACAAACTCTAAACCTAGCGACGCCAAGCCCGTCGATGCCAAGCCGGCCGAGCGCCCGTCGGCGCCGACGGCACAGTCTGACAGTGGAGCGGACGATGCCAACCGGCCCAGACTTCGGCGCGGCAAGCCCGTCGAACCATTGCCGGAGGATGAAGTGCCTGGGTATAGCAAGCCCGGCGCGGTGGCGTCCGCGGCGTCCCCTGCGGATGTCGGAAAAAAGGTGGATCCCGGAAAACTTGTTCAGCCCACTCCCGAGAAGAATCCGGTCCAACTAATTCCGGCAATTTCCGATGCGAGNNAGCAGGTCCGCGCCTATGTGATCGGTCAGGCCAAGGCGAAAATTATTCCGACGCCCCCTTCAAAGTCGGCCAGCCCTCAAACGGCGCGGCGTGCTGCGGCTTCGAAAACGGGCTCGAAGACTCAGGACCCAATTCTCGAGGACGTGCAGATGAAGGCCTACGACTTGTGGGGCAATAATCAAGCGGTGCTGATTTTCACCGCGGATGCCCACATGCCGCCTCCGCCTCCGGGCACTCCCCATGCGCCTGTCGATTCTGATCTGCAATATTCGATCCTGCTGGTGGCTAATCCGGATATCTACAATAACCTGCACAAGCTCTATGTCGGCGTCACCGACAAGTATCATCTCGATATCACACCGCGCTTCGAATTAGTAGACGCGGTGGACGCCGACGGCGATAACCGGGGCGAACTGCTCTTCCGCGAGATTTCGGATAATGGAAATGGCTGGATCATTTATCGCGCCACCGCGGACAAGCTGTGGAAGATGTTTGACAGTTTGAGTCCCGAGTGAGAGATCCAGGCGCGGATAAGAATCGCGCCCTGAGTCTTCTCCAGAGGGTTTTTCATGATCCTATGGCAACTTATTTCTTTGCCAAGGCGTCGGCAGCCCGGCAGAGAAACGCATCCACAGCGTCGTTGTACGGCTTGTTGAAACTCGCCGGCCAGTTGGCTTTGTCGGCATAGAGCTTTCGCAGGTTCTGCTCCATGCCAGGATCGCCGCCCGTGAACATCGCCAGCAGTTTTTGCCGGCGAGCAGCCAATTGCAGTCCGATTTCGCCGGATGGGTCTGCGCCGCTCGCGATGGCATGTTCCGTGTCTTGAGCCAGCGCGGCCCAACCGCTCTCTGACTTCGCCTGCACCTCGGGCGACCAACGCTGGCGGAGATTCGCCAGCTGTTCCTCGGTGTAATACTTTTTCATCCAATCTTTTCTTGTCTGCATTTGAATCACCTCGATGACCTTACGGAATGGCTCCCAGTCCGGTTTCCCACCGGTGGCCACGATTTTTTCCGCTCGTTCAATGGCTTGCACCGCCCGGTTGAGATGGTCCCGCTTCTCGGCCAGAATCTGGCGTTGCTGCCGCAGCGCTGCGCAAAGATCGGTGTCGTTACGGTGAAGGAGTTCAAGGATCTGGGATAAGGGAAAGCCGATGAACTTCAACGCTACGATCTGCTCCAGGCGTGCGAAGTCGCCCTCCGAGTACACCCGATACCCTGCTGCAGTGCGGCCGCTGGGCTTCAGCAACCCAAGCCGGTCGTAGTGATGCAGGGCGCGGATCGTCACTCCGGCGCGCTTTGCGAACTCGTGCGGCAGATACGTGCGGTCCATCGTTCCCCTGATAAAAGTTTTACGGTCTGACGTTAGGTGAGGGTCAAGCAGATTTTAGCGTGCTGATCCGGATGGCGAGAATGGTGAGACCAAGGGCGGTCCCACAGACCAAGACCGCCAGTATATAGCTCACCATCGGATACGGCCGGTGGGGGCAGGTCATGAGTCAGGGCCTTCACCAGCCCAGAGCTGGTATTGAAAAAGGCGTGCAGCACAAGGGCGACCAGTACTGCGAACTTCGCCAGGTTCGCCGCCGCGGGCAGAAGGAAACAGACTCCCAGGAGAAGCAAAAAAAACTGCCACGGAGAAGCCCTGCTCCAATCGGAAACCTGAAACAAAGGTAGGTGCCAGGCGGCCCAGAGCGGGCCGAGAANNATAGCGATGCTGCGGCCTTGGCAAGGCAAACCCACGCCATCCCGGCTCCTCGTTGACCGGACCGCCGAGGAAGTGGCGCAGTTGATTGCAAAGCTGCTCCAATGCGTGAGCGGCGACTAGCGGAGCGTGCTTAGCGGTGCAGAGACCAGCGGGAGATCAAGGCGCCGACAGTGGGACCAAAAGCACCCGTAATAAAGACAGGGATGTCAAAACTGTCGGAGTTCGGTCGCGGGGCGGTCTGAGGGATAACGCGGGGTACGATCAGAGAGAAAATCCAAGCCTACGAATCGGCAAGCTGGAAGAAAAGAGTCAGCGGTCTCGTTTGCGCAAAACGAACTATGGCTGAGCGGGGCTTTACAAGTTGTTCCTGCGAATCGGCCATCTAGATGGCGGAACAATATCACGCTCAAAGCCTGAACGACTGGCCTGAACCTATTTCTGCTGCATCACCAGTTCGCCTTTCTCTACTTTCATCGCGCCCACATTGTCCGGAAGTTTTAGCCGGTCGCGCTGCTCCGCCAGTTTCTTCTGTAGAGCCGGATTTACCAGCGATACGGGGACGCTCAGATCCCCTACCTTGAATTCCGTGGGATCGAAGGTGGCGTAGCCGTCCTTGTCGCCGATGTGACCGGAGATCGTGATCCAGACATCCTTGCCGGCAATTTCGGTCAGGAACTGGCCGTGCACGACGTCGCCGTCGAAGCTGACCTGCTAGTCTTTAATGGTGGGCGCGGCGCTGCCGACGTTGGAGTCCGGAGCAAGGCCGGTCGTTCCGGCGGCGGTGCCTAACGATTGCGCCAGCACGGCGGTGATCTCGTCGGAATTGATGTGGACCTCAGCCTTCGGGCTAGGCGAAACGGACGCCTGTTCAGACCTAGGCCTGGAAGTAGAAGTATCAGAAGGGCTGACTGCCGGCGTTGGCTGTGCCGCCTGCTGAAATTCGGCCATTTTCTGATCGAACGCCTGAGCATGTTCCGCGATGGCCGCAGGAGCCTGCGGGCGCGCCACCGGCGCCGGTTTCTTCAGAACCAAAATAACGGCCACCAACGATGCCCCCAGCGTGGCGATGCTGATGATGCGGTCCAGCTTGAATTTCAT
>PKYX01000052.1:753-8402 GCA_003132825.1 Acidobacteriaceae bacterium | reverse complement strand
CAGACCACGGCTTCGCCGCTCGGATGCTGTACGAAGCCCCACATCCGGTTTGCGGTCTGGACTTATCCCTTCCCCCTCGCCCTCCGAAAGTCTTCTGCGCCGGTTGGCTAAGGCAAAGCTGTAACGACCGGGGGCGATGAAGGAACCGGATTGGAAGATACAGGCTCGATCTGGTAGGCCCCCCTGTATCGCGCATACCCAGGGACCTGGCCCACCACGAGCCGGAATGAGTCCCGGAACCGTTCAGTTTCTATTCCGGATCAGACGAGCCTATAATCCGAAATAGACGANNACCGCGCTCAAGGACACGCCGGTCGTTATGGTTACGGGGCCTCGCCAGTGCGGCAAGACCACACTGGTCCGCGACTTGGTCGCGGGTAATCGCGAATTCATCACCATGGACGACGACACGGTGCTGGCTGCGGCACGCAGCGATCCAACTGGGCTGGTGCGCGCGCTCGATCGAACCACCATTGACGAGGTACAGCGAGTTCCCGACCTCCTCCGGGCTATCAAAAAGTCAGTAGATGATGATCGCCGAGCTGGCCGGTTTCTGTTGACGGGCTCCGCCAATATTCTCACTCTGCCTCAAGTCTCAGAGAGTCTAGCCGGCCGCATGGAGATCGTGGGCCTTCTGCCCCTCTCACGGGCTGAAATCCGAGGCAGAAAGCCGGGTTTCCTCAAAGCAGCGTTCGACAGCAAACTCGGCAAACCCGCGGAGTTGATGATCGGCAAAGACCTGGTACAAGCCGTGCTGACTGGCGGCTACCCCGAAATGCTGCGGCGTGAAGATCCAAAGCGACGCCAAACATGGGCGCGGGATTACATAAGAGCCATCGTGCAGCGGGATGTCCGCGAAGTTGCCGACGTGGAAAAGCTTGATCACATGCCAAGGCTGCTGCAGGTTCTCGCCCACCACTCCGGCCAGCTCACCAATTTCACGCAGATGGGCGGCCAAGTTGGGTTTGACGACAAGACCACCAGAAAGTATGTCGCTATTCTGGAGCAGTTGTTTCTTGTCCGAAAGTTGGAACCGTGGTTTCAGAATCAATTGAAGCGGCTCGTAAAGACGCCCAAGCTGCATTTCCTGGATTCCGGACTACTCGGCGCGCTCTTGGGGGCTACCGCAGAACGGATCGCGAAAGACCGTTCAAGCTTCGGACCGCTGCTGGAGACATTTGTTTTCTCTGAGGTGTTGAAACAGGCGTCGTGGTTCGGTGAGAGCTGCGCTTTGTACCACTACCGGGACAAAGATCAGGACGAGGTTGATCTGGTGATCGAAACGGGGAGTGGTGCATTGGTTGGTATCGAAGTCAAGGCGAGCGCTACCGTGATTGCGGGTGACTTCAAAGGGCTCCGAAAGTTGGCGGACGCTTACGGCGATGACTTCAAGCTAGGAGTGGTTCTCTACGATGGCGGAAGTCCGGTCCATTTCGGCGACCGTCTTGTGGCTGCGCCAACGTCTTGCTTGTGGGCATGACTCGATTCTCGCGGTCTTCGGGGAGCAGTGGATGCAGGTGTTGCAATCCGTCATTACATACCAGGAAGTGATGACACATATCGATGTCGGTGGCGACAACTCAACGCCGGAGCAAAACCCGTGTCTTCATCCCTTGTTAGAGGTGGCGGGAGAACCTAAAAATGTGTAATAGATGTGTAAGCCATGCTCACTACAGCATTTTGTCAGTAAACTTAACTGTTTCAGTTGGATAGATTTAACACTGTTGGTTATATGTTGGATTTGAGTCCGCTGCGTCTGCTTCAGAGGCATCTCATGCTGGAGCTAGCACCAGCTAGTCGCTTATTCTTTGGGGTTTTGTGCTGGTGCCGGGAGGGGGGGTCGANNCGCTGCGTCTGCCAGTTCCGCCGTGATAATAAACAACTTAACTAAGACCTCCTGCAAAACTGTGTAACTCGATGTGTCAGTATTTGAGTATTTTCCACACCTTACGCCGCTTGGGAAACCCGCGACTGGAGAACACACGGCACCCAGCCGGTGTGCATGTCATATCATGTTGCGGCAAAGGAGCAGCGTTCATCCGAATTTATGTTCACGCGAATCATAGCTTGTTTCCTGTTGACCCTGATCTCGGCCCCAGGCTCGTCTGGCGCCGATTTTGCCATGAAGGTGACCGACAAGAATTACCTCGATACTCAAGGTTTCAGCGTTTTTCTCTACGACAGCACGTACCATCCCGTTTTTGTGGACCAAAAGAACACGGCCATGGAGATAATTCTCCACGGCCAGCGCATCGCCACTAACGGCGACGTGCGCCTGATGCCAACGCCGGAGCAGTGGGACCTGGTGGCAACCCTCAAGGGTCGCCATGCCGACAAGGCGAACAGCCGGCTCACCGCCGACCTGGCTTTCCCGACGTTCGCCTTAAATTACACACTGGAAGTGGCAGCTGAGCCAGGCGGCGTGGAGGTTAGCATCAATCTTGACAAGCCGCTACCGCAGAAACTGGCGGGACGGGCAGGCTTCAACCTGGAGTTCCTGCCCTCGATCTACATGGGCGAGGCTTATCTTGTGGACGGAACCACAGCCGGCATCTTCCCGCGTACGCCGAACGATCCGATGACGAAGGTTTTGCCCTTAGCAGATGAACCGAAAAAGGCGTACTACCTGGAAGACTGGGATAAGGCCAAGGGATACACTGAGCCGCTGCCATTCGCGGAGGGCAAGAGCATCACCCTGGGGGTCGACGACGCGCTGTCCCGGGTGAACGTAGTATCGGATACGGCCAACCTCATGCTGTTCGATGGACGCAACCGCGCGCAGAACGGCTGGTTCGTGTTGCGTTCGCTGATCCCTTCGGGCAAGACCACTGGCGCCATCGTTTGGCACATTAGGCCGGACGTGATTCCGAACTGGACACGTCCGCCGATGATCGCGCACAGCCAAGTCGGCTATGCGCCGGGCTTCTCAAAGGTGGCGGTGCTCGAACTCGACCCGAAGTACAGCGCTCCGAAGATGGCCAGAGTGCTGCGCCTGATGGAAGACGGGTCGTACAAGCAGGTGTTCGAGGGCCCGATCACGCCTTCAACACCGTGGCTGCGCTACGTCTACTCTACATTCGACTTCACTCCCGTGAAGGACCCCGGGCTTTATGTTATCGAGTATGCAGACCAGCGTACGGCACCCTTCCCCATCTCTAAGGACGCTTACGCGAACATCTGGCAGGACAGCCTGGACCATCACCTTGCCGAGCAGATGGATCACGTTTCCGTTCGCGAAGGCTACCGCATGTGGCACGGCGCCTCGCACCTGGACGATGGCCGTATGGCGCCCGTCGTTGGTGAGCAATTCGACGGCTGGAACCAAGCGACAGCAACAGACGGGAAATATAAAGGCGGCGATCACATCCCTGGGATGAACGTGGGCGGTTGGTACGATGCCGGTGACTTCGACCTCGAGGAGCCTGCGCAACTGAGCGTGATTCAGAGCCTCGCTCTGGCGTATCGCGAATTCCATCTCAAGTACGACGAGCTTACGGTCGATGAACCCGCTCGTGAGGTCGAGATGCATCGCCCCGATGGCGTGCCGGATATAGTCCAGCAAGTCAAGCACGGCGCACTGCTCATCCTGGCGCAGTTTCATAACATCGGGCACGCCATCCGCGGTACTCACGAGCCAGATCTGCGTCAGTACACACAGGTGGGCGACGGAGCGTCGAAAACTGACGGCCGCATTTACGACCCGAAGCTCGGCCCGAAAGAAGTGAAGGGCGACTACTCCGGCAAACCGGACGATCGCTGGATCTTCACTACGAACAACCCGTACTTCCAGTGGAATGCTATTGCGGCGCTGGCTGCAGCGGCCGATGTGCTCAAGGGCTGGGACGACGCGTTAGCGAAAGACTGCCTCGAGACCGCGATCAGAGCGTGGAAGGACACATCGGCGAATCCAACACTGTATCCGACATCCAGCGGGCCAGACCGAGAGACTCCCGCAAACGGTGTGCTGGCGGCTTCTCAGGGTGTTGTCTCTGGCGAACAGGGCGCTCGTAAACCAAAGAGCATCTCGGGTGCTGCGACAAACTCTGCAGCACCGGCAGTTCCACCGACCGGCTTCGGCCGCGGCCGATCTTTTGTCGGCATGGACTGGGCCCCGGCTCTCGAATTGACCATCGCCACGAACGGTGCCGAGCCATACAAGTCCCGTCTGAAGGAATTGTTCCCTCAGATGATCACTCCGCAGCAGATGGGTTCCCGAGGTTGGACGGCAGTCCGAGCATTGCCTTACCTGGACGCGGGCGCGAAAGATCAAATGCGGGAAGCGGTGAAGACATACATGGCAGGTCTGGACAAGCAGTTGGACGTCACCCCGTTCGGCGTGCCCCCGAGCCTGGGCACCTGGGGCGGATCGGGCGCCGTGGTTGACATGGCTATCCGGATGTACTTCCTGCACAAGGCGTTTCCGGATCTTGTGAACCCCGAATATACACTTCGCGCCGTCAATTACGTTCTTGGCACCCACCCGGTGTCCAGCACTTCGTATGTGGCTGGAGTCGGTACAGTCTCGAAGACGAAGACATACAGCAACAATCGCGCCGACAACTCTTACATTCCGGGCGCCGTGATTCCGGGATACATCATTATCAAGCCGGATTTTCCGGAGTGCATCGACGACTTCGGATTCCTCTGGTTTGAGGATGAAGCCGTCGTGGCCGGGTCGGCAAGCTGGGTCGTGGCCGGCAACGCTGCGAACGCAATCATCAAGGAATCGAAGTAGGCCCAGTACTAAGGGCGCTAGAACAGGAATGGTCTTGCTCGATGCGGCTCAAAAGCTGCGAGCGGCGAAATTCTGACCGCGCCGAAGGTGGACAGTGTCAACACCTTCGACGCACCTAACACAGTCATGCCGAGGCCGATCTCAGCGAAGGTTCAGGGTGGCAAGCTAACTTTGAAACTGGAACCTAAGTCTGTAACCGTCGTTTCAGTTGAGCAGTGATCCAAACCGAATCCTGCAACCGTAACGCCGAAGCTAACGAAAAGCCGTCGCTCGACGGCGCTATGGTTCAGATTCGATGGCAACGAAGGAGAACAACATGCGGCGATTCGCAATACCGGTCCTCTTGTCTTTGAGTTTTTGTTGGGCACAGGAATCAGGCAGTTTTCAGCCCTCTACGACGAATGTCTGGGCAGCGGAGTATCCACGGGTTGACAGCGCCGGCAGAGTACAGATTCGCGTGAAAGCTCCAGATGCTACGAAAGTCCGACTGAACTTCTGGAGTGGTCCGAAACTGGACATGGAGAAACAGCAGGATGGATTCTGGACCATCACCACTCCGCCGCTTGTTCCCGGTTTCCACTATTACACGCTGGTGATCGACGGTGCCGAGGTCAGTGACCCCAACACTCACGCCTTCTTCGGAGGAGGCAAGCCGGCGAGTGGCGTGGAAGTTCCGGAGCCAGGCTCTACCTATTATTCGGTGCAAGATGTGCCGCACGGCGCAGTTCGCGAAGTCTGGTACAACTCGAAGGTGACGGGGACGTGGCGGCACGCATTGGTCTATCTGCGGCCGAATTACGATACGCAAACAAAAGAGCGCTATCCGGTGCTCTATTTACAGCACGGCGCCGGTGAGGACGAGACCGGCTGGGTGCGTCAGGGCAACGCGAATTTCATCCTGGACAACTTGATCGCGGCCAAGAGCTGCAAGCCGATGATCGTCGTGATGGCCTACGGCTACGCGCACCGCGCCGGCGAGGCGCCTGTCGATTTGTTCGCAAAGGGGTTCGGGTCACCTGAAATGTTGAAGGCGATGCAGGATATGGCCGCGGCATTCGAAGATGATGTAACACAGGCTCTGATCCCGTTCATTGATTCCACCTTCCGCACGTTATCCGACCGTGACCACCGCGCGATGGCAGGCCTATCGATGGGAGGCATGCAAACGTTCCAGATTACGCTGGATCATCTTAATCTCTTTTCTTACATTGGCGGTTTCAGTGGAGCGGGCGGCATGCTCGTGCTTGGCGGCCGCAAATTCGATCCTAAAACCGACTACAACGGAGTCTTCGCTGACCCGGCAGCGTTTGCCAAGAAAGTGCATTTGCTCTGGCTCGGTGTTGGAACCAATGAGCCTGAGAGAATGCGCGCAGGACTCCAGAGACTGCACACGTCGCTTCTCGAAGCAAACATTCAACACGTTTTCTACGAATCACCGGGCACCGACCATGAATGGCAGACATGGCGCCGCGATCTGAAGGATTTTGCACCGAGACTCTTCTGATCCAGCCCAGGCTCGGGGACCTTGAGAGTGTGGAAGAGGTGTGTAAGCCACGCTCACTGCAGCATTTTGTAAGTAAATTCCTATTTTCAGGTGGACAGGCTAAATGCTCGTGGGGCTATGTATTGCGCAAAGTCCGCTGCGTCTGCTGCACAGGTTCATCGCATGCGGAGAGCGAGCCCAATTAGCCGCATATTCTATGGTTCTTGAAGTGGTGCCGGGAGGGGGGGTCGAACCCCCATGACCCGAAGGTCGGCGGATTTTGAGTCCGCTGCGTCTGCCAGTTCCGCCATCCCGGCTCTACGTGGAAGTGATTGATTTTAAAGTATATTTTGTCTAAGTCCCCTTGTCGTCTGGAAACAACCAATGTGAAACTGTGCAATAAAGTGTGAAAGTATTCTGAGATTTTGCACAGGTCGTTGTCATTTGCCAATGAACTGGTTTGCGGCCCGTTCTCGGGCTAAGATGCCCCCCCGCCAAGTCCTTAAGAGGGCACCGGTCCGAGATTCTACCACCCACCTGGCCTTCACAGTCCTGCTAACTGGCAATCCCTTCACGGATCTGTGTGAAGCTGGCAGAATGGCCGCGAAATGAGGCTGGTACGTACTGACCCATCCNNCCGGACCCTAAGCCTTTTCGCGAGAAAGCGAGGCTCGTTATTTTGGATCTTGACTGCTTTCTCTACCCTTACAACAAGACATACCGAAACGCCGTCCTGCGGGCTTGGCGGGAGATCGAAAAGGAATACGGCCTTCCCATATTCCGGAGGAAAATAGCGCAAAAATTGATTGAAGAGGCTAAGGAAGAAGCGAACAAGAATCCAGATGACGCACTATGCCGGTATATCAGCAAGCTGGCGGGAAACCTAGAAAGCAAGGGCCTCCCCGGCGCCTCCGTGATCGGCATGCTGGAAGTTTATTATCGCAGCCGGAAGGCAGCGCGCTCGGGCGAGGAGGAAGAAGACATTCGGCCTGATCAGGCCCTTGACCCGCCTTACAAAGACATGATCGCCATGGCTTTTAATCTGAGGCTGCTTCAGAACCGTAAGAGCGGAAAAAAAGCAAGACTCACGCGCGACGAACTGCAGGAAAAAATCTTGGAAGGAGACAAGGGGATTACACGGCTGTGGCATAGGCATATGGGCACCGGGTTCGTCCGCCCCGACGCCGGACTGGTAAGCAAGATACAGCGGCTAACCGACGCCGGGGTTGAGGTCGCAGTCCTCACGCATTCCTTCAAGCAGGGAGAGGGAGAGGCGATGGAAAAGCTGGAAAAGCTTGGCCTCAGAGAGGTGATTTCCGGGCATAATATCTTTGGGCTAGAAGAGATTTCTCCCTATAAAAAGGGCACGAACCCGGAGGTTTTTGAGAAAGTGCTTGCGGCCATTAACCACATGCGCGACCCGGCAGACCC
>PKYX01000052.1:0-731 GCA_003132825.1 Acidobacteriaceae bacterium | reverse complement strand
AGGGACAAAGGCATCCCAAATCATCCCTCACGTAAGCTGCAGAAAAAGCTCGCTTCGGTCGATCATATCTACGCTACGCCGCATCAGTTTCTGGACGCGCTGCATGCTGCGATCCGTGCTTCCGGAGAAGCCCCTGTAAGGGCGGAGGTACCCACGGGCCGGGGGTAAGGCTTTCGGAATGTTCTCATTTCAGAAAACCGCGCTGACGTATTCCGCGACTCGCCATCACGGGCGCGCCCCTCGCGTTGTTGCGAGCCCGCCAGGCCACCAGTTCCAATCGCCCGCAATACGAAGGAGCGCGGGACCGATCACAATACGAACGAGCGTGGCGTCAATCAACACGGCGACCGCCAACGTAAATCCGATCATCTTGACCACCAGGAAACTTCCGAAGGTAAATGCCGCAAATACCACGATCATAATCGCGGCAGCGCTCGTAATCAGGCCTGCGGTTCTAGCCAGACCCTCCGGGATCGCATCCATTTCACTTAGCCCGCTCCTTCTGGCTTCGAGAACGCGTGCAACCAGAAATACCTCGTANNCCAATGCTCCGAAGGACGCGGCGACCGAGAACAGGTTGAGTGCGATGGCCTTCAGGGCGACGAAGATAGATCGGAATCCACCGAGTAGCGCAAGGAGCGTCCCACCCACTATAAGCGCCATCACCGACGGAAAGCGGTCTCTGATAATCGTTTCATAATCGGCGTTCAGTGCCGGGATGCCCCCAACGA
>PKYX01000441.1 GCA_003132825.1 Acidobacteriaceae bacterium | reverse complement strand
GTCTGGAGACCCACTGGAATGGTGGGGGCTCGTCGGAAGAATCGTCCCGCAGGAGTTGGGCGGGAATGAAGAAACTTCTGCAACAGGCCGACGCTCTGTAAAACGCGCCGTAATCCGCGAGGAGGAAGCAGAACGATGAGCGAACAAACCAGACGCACGTTTCTGAAGCAGGCGGCCCTTGGAACGGCCGCCGTGCTGGCATATCCAACGGCCCGCGTGCTGGGGGCGAATGAGAGGATTCGCGTCGGCATGATCGGCGTGGGGGATCGGGGGAATGATTTGTTGGGGCAAATTCTCTCGGTCCACGGCGTGGAAGTGGTGGCGATGGCGGATGTGTATAGCCGCCGCCGGCCTCAGGCGAAAGGTAGAGTGCCTGGCATTCAGACCGTCGACGATCACCGCCGCCTGCTCGACATGAAGGATATCGACGCCGTGATCGTGGCTAGTCCCCTGCACATCCACGCGCGGCATTTTCTCGACACCCTGAACGCCGGCAAAGACCTTTATTCTGAGAAGACGATGACGTGGTCGATTCCGGAGGCCGACCAGTGCCTGGCGGCGGGGAAAGAATCGAACCGCGTGATTCAAATCGGATTGCAGCATCAAAGTTCCGGCGCTCTGGTCGACGCCAAACAATGGATTAAAGACGGGTGGGTGGGGAAAGTCACGCAAGTCGAATCCTGGATGAGCCGCAATACTCCTCACGGCAANNGGTTCCGTCGGATTGCACCGCGCAGAACGTCAACTGGGCGGCGTTTCTCAACGGCCGGCCTGAGCGTTCCTTCGATCCCTACCGATTCATCAACTGGCGTTTGTTCTGGGAATTTTCCGGAGGTAATTGCGCCGAAAACATGGTGCACCAGATCGCCTGGATCATGGGCGCTCTCGATTTACCGCTGCCCTCTGCCGCCTCTATGTCGGGCGGTGTGTTCTCGGAAAAAGATGGCCGCGAGGTGCCCGATACCATCGCGGTGACTCTTGAATTCCCCAAGNNGTTTTAGTAACAAGCACTATGAACTGGGCGACCGCATTCTCGGCAGCGACGGAACCTTCGAACACCACTTCGAAGAGGCACTGCAGTATTGGCCCGAAAAAACGAACCGTCCCGCCGGAGAGGCCACGCGCGGCAAGAGCCATGATCAGCGGCACATGCAAAATTGGATCGACTGCGTTCGCAGCCGCGGCACGCCCAACGCGCCGCCGGAGATCGGCTACCGGTCGGCCATGGCAGTACACATGTCGAACTTGTCGTACCGGAATAAGCGGCGGATCACGCTGGAGGAAGCGAAGGGGATGACGCCGGAGTACTCATGATCGGTGCGGTCGATATTGGAGGAACGAAAATTGCGGTCGGCATGGTTGATGACAGCGGACGGGTACTTTCCCGGATGGAAGCGCCGACCGATCCGAACCGCTACTCCGAAGGGGTCGAACGGATCGCGCAGATGCTGCGCAAGACCGCGCAGAGAGCCGGAGTCGAGTGTACCGGCATTGGGATCGGATCAACCGGGCCAGTCGATCCGATGCGCGGAGAGTTTGGCGACGTCGATTTTCTGCCGGACTGGCGCGGTAAGAGTCCGGTCCAGGACCTGGCACAGATTTTCAACGTGGGCGTGGCCTTGGAGAACGACGGCGACGCGGCCGCGCTCGCGGAATCCGGTTGGGGCGCGGGCCGGAATCGCTCACGGCTGATCTACCTGACCGTGGGCACCGGGATTGGCGGCGGAATCGTGCTCGATGGAAAACTCTACCGCGGAGTAGACGGCGCTCATCCCGAGGTTGGACATCAGGTTCTCGATCCTGCGGGGCCGCCTTGTTCGTGCGGATTTCACGGCTGCTGGGAATCGCTGGCCGCAGGTCCAGCCATGGTGGCGTGGTTAGCAGGGCACATGCCTGCGGGTTATCCGCATCGCGAAGGCATCACCGCGAAGCGTATCTGCGAACTGGCTCAGCAGGGAGATGAAGTCGCGCTCGAGGCCGTCAAACATGAGGCCTACTACCTGGGCCTGGGCCTCGCCAATCTGATCAACCTTTATACACCGGATGCCATCGTGCTGAGCGGCAGCGTCATGAAGAGCGCGCCGCTTTTTCTCGATCGCATGCGCGAGGTAATTCGCAGCGGCTGCCGTTTCGTTCCGGCGGAGAAAACGCAACTCACACTCGCCTCTCTGGGGGAAGACTCCAACCTGATTGGGGCGGCGAGAGTATGGCATTATCGCTTCGCCAAGTAGCGCCGCCGTCCCGGCGGCTGTCNNAGTAGCGCCGCCGTCCCGGCGGTTGCGCGGCAGGCGTGGGGCGGCGCCGAGGGCGAGACGTTCCTTCGCCAAACTCAGGGCTGGCTCTCGCCACGGCCGACAAGAGTCCGCGCTGCTCCGCGACGGCTCCGCATCTTCCAGTTCCTTCTCTGATCTGTTACTGTTTTCAATCCACTTCTTTAAGTCTGTTGAGGCGGGTCATAGAACTCGAGAGCCGCACCATGAAACGATGCCCGCTCATAGGCGGGCACTCTCGCAACGCCAAGGCAAACCGGACANNGGAAAGGACGAGAGCCGCGTGATCGTTGGAGTTCCGAAAGAAAGCTACCCTGGAGAACGCCGGGTTGCGCTGGTTCCTGTAGTGATTCCCAACCTCGTCAAAGCGGGGCTCGAGGTCATCGTCGAGGCCGCGGCGGGCGAACAGGCCGGCTATCCCGACGCAATCTATGTCGAAAAGGGGGCAAAGATTGTGCCCGATCGCGCCGCGGTATTCGGCGCCGCCGACATTGTGGTGCAGGTGCTGTGCTACGGATCGAATGACGTAACCGGCAAAGCGGACCTGAGTCGGATGCGTCGCGGTCAAGCTCTCATTGGATTTCTTCGGCCTCTCGGCTCTGCCGGGATTGTTCAGGAGATCGCGCAGGCCGGCGTGACCGCCTTTTCCGTGGAGCTCATGCCCCGCACGACGCGCGCGCAGAGCATGGACG
>PKYX01000088.1 GCA_003132825.1 Acidobacteriaceae bacterium | reverse complement strand
TTTCGATGGCGGCCAGCCGTGCCTTGACTTCGTCAAACTCCGAGGTCGTAACAACATACTGCTGCTTGGCAGGAAGTATCCTTCGAATCTCGTCCTGCGACTTCTCGATCCGGTCGGGAGTCTGCGGGTGGGTATCGAAGGCTTTTGACAGCGTTCCCGGTTTTTTCTTCTCCATCGCCTGAATTTTTTCGAAGAACGAGACGAAGGCCGACGGGTCATATCCGGCGCGGTACATGTACTCGATCCCGAGGTAATCCGCCTCCGCCTCGAATCCACGCGAGAAGTGCAGGAACGTCAGGGGAATGCCCAAGCCGGCTGCTTCATACCCGGCATACCCAATCGCACCGCCCATGAAGATGAACGGGATGGACGCCATTTGGAGAAGATTCGCCCGCGTCATTTCGCGCCCGTAGTGGCAAGCGGCCACGTGAGCGATTTCATGCGCCATCACCCCTGCCATCTCGGCTTCTTCGTCCGCCGCCAGAATCAGCCCGGAGTTTACATAGAAGAATCCGCCGGGAAGCGCCATGGCGTTGACCACGTCGGAATCGATAACCTTAATTGTGAAAGGGACCTGAGCGTCGGAATTGCGCACCAGGTNNATCCGGTTCACGTACTCCGTGATCACGGGATCGTTGAGCAGCTTGATTTGTGATTCGATCTGCTGGGCATAGACCCGACCGCGTGCGACTTGACCTTCGACCGTATACCAGTTGCCCACACCGCGTCCGCATCCCACGTTGCGGTTGCCTACGGCATCAACGTCGGTCTTGCCGCCGTCATGCTTGATCTGGCTGTCGTCCGCCGTCGGCAGCGACGCAGGCGCCTGCGCGGGCGCGTTCTGCACATCACCGGCTTTCGGCTGATCTTTATCTTGGTCGGAAACTTGCGCTAACGTCCAGGGCCCCGCGCTGAACGCCGCCAAAGCCACAGCGATTGCCAGCCATCTGAGTTTCATTAGGGTACTCCTTGNNGGTCGGAACACGGCGAGTGCCCAATCTTGAGCCGTAGGGTTAGACGCCGGCCCACGAGTCCGGGTTATCCGGAGCGCGGGATAAAAACGGGCCCTAGGTTCAAAGGGGACGGAAACCGTGAAGAACCGAGGCTACTCCAGAACCGGGCTAAATGGACTGCGCTGACGCCAAACGTCTTCGGTACACCTTCCCGGCGGACCGCGCCATTTCCGGGCTGGGGTGACCGCATTCGCGCAGCCCCCACGCACCAGAGTCAGCTAGGACGCAATGAACAAGAGCAATTGGAAAGCCCTCGTTTCTCGGACGCCCAGCCGCTGGCTGGGTCGCGAGCTCAGCACCGCGATAGTCCTGGTTCACGAGGCGGTGGCTTCCCGCCTGGGTCTAAGCGCGACCGATTGGACATGCTGGGGCCCTCTCGATCAGCATGGTCCCTGCACCGCCNNCGTCGAGGGTCTGGAGCGAGCCGGCTACGCAGGCCGCACGCGCCATCCCAGCGATCGCCCTAGCGTCATCATCCATCCGTTGCGCGTGCAGGGACTGCGTCACGTGGTCTGGCCCATCTTCGCTTCCCTAAGCGCGACCATGGACCCCGCTCGCCACTCACTACACTTCCACTACACATCCAAGGAACTCGCCGCGGTCCACGACTATTTACAACGGACCGTTGAGGTCATGCGCGTGCAGACCGCAAAGCTCTCCAGCATCCGCCAATAGCGGCGCTTCTGGCGTCTCCAGAACCTGGATATTCGTTGTATCCAGGTGTACTCGCCGAAGATGATTTCCCCTCCCCGCGTAACCTTTACCCTACCCGGCAACTCTGCTATAACGCCTCAAGTTCGGAATTTGTCAGTGAATAAAACCCTGAATACCGTTGGCACCCTGGCCCCAGCCTGGGACCAGCAGGACGCACTTTTTGCAAGGGCGTTCTCTCTGCTGCGCGAGCCGATCGAACAGCACGCCTTTCCTGCCGCCTCCGTGGCAGTGACCCATGGCGATGGCCTGGTCGCACTGAAATCCTTCGGGCATTTCACTTACGACGCCGATTCTCCTGCGACCACCTCTGCCACCCTCTTCGACTTGGCGTCGGTGACCAAAGTGGTGGCCACAACGTCCATGGCGATGATTCTGTACGAACGCGGTCAATTGGACCTTGACGCGCCTGTATCCCGAACCGTCCCTGAGTTCCTGGCTGCTGCCAGCGGACAGCCCGATCCCCGGCGCTGGGAGGTCAGCTTCCGCATGCTGCTCGCGCATTCCTCCGGCCTGCCAGCATATGAAAAGTTGTTCCTGGAGGCGCATTCGCGCGACGATCTGTTGCGAGCCGCCTTCCGCACTGCGCTGTCAGCAGACCCCGGCGAGCGTGTCGAATACAGCGATATCGGATTTATTCTGCTGGCTACCGCGTTGGAACGCATCGCGAACGAATCTCTTGACGCTTTCTGCCGGCGTGAAATTTTCCAGCCGCTTTCGATGATAGATACAACTTTCAATCCCCCGGCGGGCGCTCGCAGAAAAATCCCTCCCACGGCCGACGACCGCATCTTTCGTAAGAAAATTATCCAAGGGGAAGTTCAGGACGAAAACTCGTCCGTGCTGGGCGGTGTCGCCGGCCACGCCGGTCTGTTCTCCACTGCCCACGACCTGACGCGCTTCGCGCATGCGATGCTTCACGGAGGACATCCGATCCTTCGCCGCGAAACTGTATCCTTATTTACGCGCCGCGAATCTTTGCCTACCGGCACGTCCCGCGCTCTAGGTTGGGACACGCCGTCTGGCGCCTCGCAGTCGGGAAAATATTTCGGGTCCAATTCCTTCGGACACCTCGGGTACACTGGCACATCGCTGTGGATCGATCCCGAGCGCCAGCTGTCGATCACGTTATTGACCAATCGCACCTGGCCTGACTGCGCGAACTTGGCGATCAAGCAGGTCCGTCCGAAATTTCACGACGCCGTTGTCGAAGCGCTGACGCCGGCCAGCGGGCTCCGGACGGTCGGGGCAGATTCGCGCGAGATCCCTCCCTCCGCCTGAAAAGCGGCTACGGTGGGGATGACTTCCTCGAAAATGCATCTCGAAAACAGGCTTTGCTACCAAGCCCGGCGTGCCTGGC
>PKYX01000472.1 GCA_003132825.1 Acidobacteriaceae bacterium | reverse complement strand
CTCCGCCCGCTTTCAGAATGGCGAGCATGGCGATCAGCATCTCGTGCGAGCGCTCAATGGCCACGCCAACCAGAATCTCAGGGCCAACGCCAGAGTCTTGCAAGTATCGCGCCAGCCGGTTGCTTCGGGCGTCGAGCTCGCGGTAGGTCAGCTGTTGGTCTCCCGAAACAACCGCGACTGCCTCCGGGGTAAGCCCAACCTGCTCTTCAAAGAGACGGGCAATGGTCTTCTCGCGAGGGTACGCTAAGGCCGTCGAATTCCAGGCGATCAGCTCCGCTGGCAACAAGGTCTTCTCCCCCCCAAGCAGTCTAAAATTTCGACAAACATCAGCTCTATCCTAATGCTTACAACCATGCGGCAACCCGCGAACCGGCCAAGCGTTCTTATGCGGTCCCCAACTGGTATCTCATCGCGTGGTACCGTAGCCCTCCATCGCGGGACTCGGAAGTACTCAGCACCTTGAACCCGGCGGCCAGGTAACAACCGATCGCGGGTTGATTGTCCGCGTGCACGTCAAGGCGATAGCTCGCGTAGTTCTGGGCTTTTCCCTGTGCCAGGTACTGTTGCATCAGGGCGCGGCCCAGTCCTTGCCCTCGGAAGGGGACGCTCAGCCCCATTTTGGTCAGGTAATATTCATCTTCTGCGACCGGCGGAAACAGATTTGCGCTATTCGACATCCGCTCGACCAGGGCGACGCGCTCGGCCGACGGAAAGGCCTCCCACAGGGCGGCGGCATCGGCCTGCCGGGCTCTTTTCAGCTCTCTTCCATTCAGCGCAATGAAGCCTCCCGCCAACTCCGCATCACAGGTCAGAAATTCCCCGCGCAGAATAGAGACCTCCGAAGACGCCCGTTTCATCCACCCTTCGAGAGTGCGGTGGGAAAGCTCCGCCCCCCCGAAAAGATAGTCATAGTAAGGATTTCCGGCGGCCAGGGCCCAGGGCAAAACCCGTGGCACCAGGGACTCTGGATGAGGAAAATCTACCGCGCGCAGGCTCCCGACGGCCCGGATGACTTCACCCTTTATCATTCTCAAAACACCCGCGCTCTCTGGACTGAGTAGGAAAAACGGTGCCCAAAACGGGCAGCGGTCGGCATTTCTGCCGGGCTTCCCCGAGACGGCCTCGGAGGGGGATGAGTACCGCTGCGAGTATGACGCCGAACCCGCAGAGGATCAAGCAACCTGGGGAAACTTTAGTAACCTTCGCGGCACGCTGCTCTGGCTTTTCGGGTTCCCGACCAGGAGGGTCGCCTCGGTGCAGTATCCGCATTCTGGAAGGACAGCTTTGAGCCCCTTCCCTGCAAATAAACCACTGACGTCCGGACCCGAGGAGAAGGCGAGCACAGCCCCAGTCCAATGATGGATGAGCGAAAACAGAGGCTCATACGGCGGTTTCGGCGAGCTATGAGCCTGGGCTGTGCGATGGATCGAGTGCAGACGAGCGCGACAGAGGTTCATCGGTGTGGAAGTATTTCTTGTATGCCGAAATCCAATCGCCCGCAACGTCCCTCTGCGCCGTCGCCAAACTGAGCTTCCCGCCGCAGACGGATTGGTGGAGATAGTCTTCGAGCTGGTCTTTCACGAACGAATTCCACCTCGTGTTGTAACGGGGCTCGGGCCAAAGATTCTTGATATCGTCCGCGCCTCCCAGGCCGGGCGTAATCAGATAATCTACCTCGTACTTCTCGATATGCTTGTCTCGGATCCCATATTCCTGGAAGACTCTCTGTTGCAAAGTGTCAGAGACGGAGCGGACCACCTGATCATGGTTGGCGGAGCAAAGATCCCCGACGGCGACGGGCCTGGTAGCGCCGGGTGTCAGGCTTCGGTTGGGGAGTAGCCCCATGCCGACGCGCACGTCGAATCCATGATCCACGGTTTGCCAGTAAACGGCGGTTGCTCCAAGCGCAAGAAAAACCGCCACCGCACATGCATAGGCGAACCTCCGTGCGTTCGGTTCGAGCAGGCGATGAAACCAGCCCTTGGGGCGGGTGTCGGGCGCCGATTCCGCCAATCGGGTCCTCAATCGCGCCCGCGCGCCAGCGATGGGCGGCAACTTGGAATCGAAGCTCTGGTGGTGAGCGCGCACGAAATCACCAATCGTCCCTTCGATTTCGGCCATCCGGGCGCGGCAATCCCAGCAATCCGCCAGGTGACTGCGAATCCGAGCGGTAGGATGGGTTGCGAGTTCGCCGTCGGCGCTGAGAAGCAACTCTTGGTCAGACGGGTGCCAGTGGTCGAGCATTCGGTTACCTCTCGTTTGCGCGCATGAGTCGCGCCAGTGATCGGGTTAGCGAGATCGACACGGCTCCCAGGGACATCCCCAGCACGGGAGCGATTTCTCGATAACGAAGGCCCTCGAGACGGAGACCGAGGCAGCATCGGTCCCGCTCCGGGAGAGCTTGAAGAACAGCCATCAAATGTTGTTGCCGTTGCCTCGACAAGACTCGTTCCTCGGGGCTCGGGGCCAGATCCGGTTGTTTCTCTGCCCGAGCTTCATGCGAGTCCCGCCCGCCCGACAGTCGCTGATTGGCCTGGCGCTGCTTCAGGGCGAGGTTGTGGGCCACGCGAAAAATCCAGGCGCGAAGATTGTGGCGAGACTTCCCTTCCCGCAGGTGCTGGAAGAGCGCGAGGAACACTTCCTGGGTGACTTCCTCCCCGTCATGCACGGACAAGCCAAACGACAACGCGTAACGAAGCAGTGAGTTCCGAAATTGGTCAAAGAGGCCGATGACCTCGCATTCGATCTCCGACGGAGTCGCCGAAAAGGCAGTCGCCGCTTCCCCGGAGAAAGCCAAGCCGTCGATCGAATCTGTGGAACGAATCGCCATCAGTACCTTTATGTATATTACTTGCCCTTCCTTTCTGTTCAAGGTTAATTAAGTCCCGATGGTGAGTCCTCGGCGCCGGGTTGAAAGCGAAAGACGGAACACTGAACGCTGAACAAAGGACGGCAGGCCAAGGAATTCTCCCCTGGAGGGGCGCAAAAAGGCCCTCGCAAAGCCCCACGGGTCGCGCAGGATCAACACTTTGAGGAGCTGATGCTTCCCTGATCGTCACTGCACGTCGACCGCCGGAACGTTGCCGCCTACTCGAGGTTATCGACTGGGGAGGGTTGTTTTCGGAAAACCCCATCGTTCCGTTCTGAAATCGTATCTCTCATCGTCCAGCTGGGGCCGCTCGCGCGGCTGAAGGACGTGGACCTGGAATGTCGGCTTCTTGGCGTGTGTCATAAAGTGGCCTTGCGCCTTCCGACCGAGTTCTAGCTTCGACCGCTCGCCTCGATCGTTTGACATCCCCAATTCCCTGCAAGGCGAAGAGCACGCCGTCTTGCGTTGCTGACATTAGACGCTTACGATCCTGTTTCGGAGCTCACGAAATGAAATGGCGTATCCTCCCCCTGGTGGTAATGGTTCTGCCTCTGCTGGCCTTTTCTCAAACTTACGATCTAGTGATCGAGGGCGGTCGGGTGCTCGATCCCGAGACCGGCCTTGATGCCGTTCGCAATGTCGGCATTGCCCAAGGCAGGATCGTGAGAATCTCGGCCGACACGCTCGATGGCAAGCGTGTGATCTCCGCGCGAGGGCTGGTGGTTGCCCCAGGGTTCATCGATCTCCACCAGCATGACCAAGACCTCGAAACTCAGCGCGTCAAGGCCATGGATGGCGTGACCACCGCGCTCGAAATGGAAATCGGCAAGCCGGATGTTGCGGCATTCCTCGAATCCAAGCAAGGGCATTCCCTGATTAACTATGGGACCGCGGCCAGCCATGTGGCCGCGCGCTCGCTTGCCTTTGGCACGCCGATCCCCGAGGGCGGGCTGCTGCCGAAATCCGGGGCTGCCACTGACCAGCCGGCATCCCCCGAGCAGATTGAAAACATGAAGGCTCGCTTGCGGCACGAACTGGACGCGGGCGGGTTGGACATTGGTATGGGTATCCAGTACACGCCTGGGGCGACGCGCTGGGAAGTGATTGAGATGTTTCGCCTGGCCGCCGAGCGTCATGTTCCGGTCTACACCCACGTCCGCAGTAGTGGCAAGCGAGAGCCCGGATCCGGGATCGAGTCGATCAGCGAGGTCATTGGCGCGGCCGCAGTCACCGGCGCTTCCCTCCACATCGTCCACATCAACAGCAGTTGCGGTCCGCAGGCGCTCGATTGTCTCACGCTGGTAGCGGGGGCACGGGCCCGGGGTCTGGACGTGACCACGGAAGCGTATCCCTATGAGGCGGGCATGACCGTCCTCAACTCTGCCCTGTTCAATCCCGGTTGGCAGGAGAAATTTGGCATCACGTACCACGATCTGATGCTGCCCGACACCGGAGAACGCCTGACGAAGGAGCGCTTTGAGGAGCTCCACAACGCAAGCCAACCGCACCTGGTCATCATGTTTACCAACCGCCTCGAGATGGTCGATTCCGTTTTCCTCAATCCGCTGGTCATGGTCGCCAGCGACGGCCTTACAGGCCACCCCCGCAATGCCGGAACCTTCTGCCGCATTCTGGCCCGTTATGTCCGGAATCAAGGAACCATGACGCTGATCGATGCCATCAGGAGAATGTCGCTCATGCCGGCGCAATTTCTCGAGCGCTCAACTCCAGCAGCGCGGGCGAAGGGTCGTTTACAGGAGGGTGCAGATGCCGATGTCGTCGTTTTCGACCCACAGACGGTGAGTGATCGCTCGACTTACCAACACCCGATGGAACCAAGCGTGGGAGTGAAATACTTGCTGGTGGGCGGTGTGCTGGTTGTGGATGGAGGAAGCTTGGTGGAGGGAGCCTTGCCGGGCAAGGCCATGGTCGGGGGTATCGGGCGGCGGTGACCGGAGGCTAACAACCTCCAGCCCCGCTTCCAAACTTTTGCCGGCGCTTTCGCAACGCTTGCGTATCAGCACGGCGACCGCCTCGGCGGCATGGGCAATCTCCACTTTCCCGAAAGTTGCAATGACCCTCTCGGCCAGCCCGGCGAAGGCAGACACCGCCGCCTGCGATGCGGACGGCGACCTTATCCTACGATGTATTACGCAATTATAAAGTGAGCGCCAATGGGTTCTCGACTTCCAGAAGGCGGTATTTGCCTCTCACCGTGCGCAGCGGTGATCTCAGGCGAGCCCTCGGACCAATCACGCGACCGTTCCCGGTTTCAACCGCGACAGCGCCATTTTCGCGGCATGATAGCCNNGGTGGAGTCGATGAGGAACAGATATAAATGTCCTTTGCCGAGGTAGCGTAGTTCCGCCGGGTTGGCCGGAACAGAAACTGACCGATGTCCATGGCTCCGCCTCCAATGTCCCCTCCCACGAGGTTCGCGTCCATGCTTTCGAGATCCGCCGGCAAGAACACGCGGCGTGCCAAGACACACTCGCGGAAGCCGGGAGCGAAGCGCTCAATCTGATCTTCCAGTCGCCCCAGCATGTCCACCTTCGACCCGTTTGGAACATGGCAATAAGCCCAGGCCGTGTGTTTGCCTGCCGGGGAGCGCGAGGGATCGAACAAACTCGGCTGCGCCAACAAGACAAATGGGCGATCGGTGGGCTGCCCGTTGCGCACCGCTTTTTCCGAGGCAGCGATCTCCTCAAAGCTTCCACCCAGGTGCACCGTCGCGGCGCGCAAGCACCCGGAAGCCTGCCACGGGATGGGTCCGTTCAATGCATAGTCCACTTTGAAAACGCCCGGCCCGTAACGGTAAGTTTCGAGCCGGCGCCGGTAATGGTGGCTCAGGCGCGCCCCGGACACTTTAAGAAGTTGTCGCGGGGTTAGATCACAGAGAATGAGGTCATAGTTCGACAAGGCCGCGAAAGACTCAACTCGCGACGAGGTTCTGACCCGCCCTCCGAGCGTCGAAAGATGACTGCACAGCGCATTGCTGAGTGACTGAGACCCGTGCTGCGGGATCGGCCAGCCCACCGCGTGTGCCGCCACTGCCAGCAGCAGGCCAAACCCGCCGCTCAAAGGTTCATCCAGACTGAGAAAGGAGTGGGCTGCCAGGCCCGCGAATAGCGCTCGCGTCCGCTCGTTCCGAAAGCCGCCTGCCACCGTCCTCGCCGAGCGCAGAGCGCTCATCCCAAAATGCGCCATGAGCCAGGGATGTCGCGAAAGTAAGGAAATGGGACGGAGCACTTCTGGGGCAAATTGGCNNGAGGTCGCGTTCCAGGGTGACTGCGGTGCCGTCATCGAGCGGATGCGCCAGCGGCGCCGGCGAGTGAATCCACCGCAGGCGATGGTCGCCGAGGGGCAAAGAACAGAAAAATGGCGATCCCGCACCGAGCGGATGTACGGCGGATCCAAAATCGTGCAAAAAGCCAGGCAAGGTCAATTCCATGGTGCGGGCTGCGCCCCCGGGCGTCGGCTCGGCCTCGAAAACCTCGACCTGCAGTCCGGCCTGGGCCAGAACGATAGCCGCAGAAAGGCCATTCGGGCCGGCGCCAATGACGCACGCATTACGGCTCACCGCACATCACCTTGCGGATCACTACTTAGGTGGAGGTTCGAACCGTCTGCCATCGCTCATTGCCTCGACTGTCCCGCAGGCCATTCGACCGCTCGGATCTGGCCGTCGGGCTCCCGCTCGAGCGTGGGCGCGTACAGGCCCAGCGCTTGACGCCGCCACCACATTCCGGTGGCCCGCTTTTCTGCCATGGTGGTGAACCAGTATTGCCACAGCACCGCCCGAATCTGGCGGGGCGGTTGCTTGGGAAAGGGATTGCCTGCGAAAAGCGCGAGTACATCCTTGTCGTTTGAGAGCAGCTCGACTTGGGTATTCGGCACCATCGGATACTCGCGCCACCCACCGAGCGAGGCGAACCACAAGTTCCAGTCAAAGCGCGGCTGATATGGCGCATAGATCCGGGGCGCCTGATTCAATTCCTGGGGTTTGTAAAGAAATGGATAGACCACCCAATTTTCGCCGTCCGCCGAACCCTGGAATTCGATTTCATATCGTTGCCGCGTCATCACCGCGAAAAGTCCATATTGATTGGCGATCCGAAACGGCTCGAGTGCAGCCACGGGAGGACTGGGTAGAGGCAACCGGTCAAAGATCCAGATGAACTCCGCCGTCGTCGCGTAGAAGATCCAGGCCAGCAGCAGGCTGCTGATCGCAAGCCCAAGCGCATGCCAGTAGCGATGAAAGCTCTCGCCTGCGCCTGGCAGGGTGATCGTCCGGGGGCCTCCCGGAAGGGACATCTGAGCTGCCAATCGAACTCTCCACTTGGTTCCCCGGGTGCCTAGTACGAAGCCATCATCGAGCAAGAGCATACCCAGCGCAAGAACGAGATAGTTCAGAAAGGTGTAATTTGCGGTCAGGATCACGCCGATCTGCCAGGGCGTCACAATGAAGAAGCACAAAATCCGCCAATGCCGCGGCAGAAATAGCATCCAGACCAGCCCCAACTCCAAACCGAGCGTGGCGTACACCGTCGCCGCATGGAACCCATGCGGCAGGTGTTGCACGTACCAGCCAATCCAGGTGGGGAGCGGGCCGTTCTGGTAGTANNACTCGTCCATGGCGGTGAAGTGCCGCCACTCAGGATCTCCGCTCAGAATCTTGACCACGCCGGATTCAAAGTAGATGCGAAACCACTCCCATTGCAGCAAGAACAGACTGGCTCGCGAAACCGGATGCCTCCCTCCGAAGCCGGGACGAAAGCCGGCAGGCGCAAGGAACCAGGAGATGAATCCAGCCTCGAGCAACATGCCATCCGATTGGTAGCCGGAAAAATCCT
>PKYX01000244.1 GCA_003132825.1 Acidobacteriaceae bacterium | reverse complement strand
TTGGCCTGCGCGGCCAGATTCGGCCACCGAAGCTCGGATCTCATTCAAAATCTTGCGGGATAAAACGGAACCAGATCGTATTCGGGAGTTTGCCCTTCCATCACGGCTGCCATTACGTCTGCGGTGATGGGAGCGAGAAGGATGCCGTCGCGGAAGTGGCCGGTAGCGACGTAATAACCGGGCGTTGCGGTCGGGCCGAGGATGGGCAGGGCATCGGGAGTTCCGGGACGCAGGCCCGCCCAATCTTCGAGGATTTTGCCGTTGCGCAGCTCGGGGATCAAGTCGAGTGCGACGCGATGGAAGCGCTGCATGGTGGCGATGTCGGTGCGTTTATCGAATCCAGCCTCTTCCACGGTGGCGCCCACAAGCAGGCGTCCGTCGCTACGCGGGATGAGATACACCTCCGGCGAACGGACCACATGGTTGAGCAGGGTAGGCGAGGGCATCAACAGACACAGCATTTGTCCTTTTACCGGGCGCGTGGGAAAGGTGTGAGGCGGGATTTGGCCCGACCACGCTCCGGCACAGTTGACGACTTTGTCCGCGTGGAATGCAGTCTTGATAGTTCTNNTCGACGCTTCGCGGCTTTCCATGCAGCGGTGCAGAGCGCTCGGGGATCGACGCTGCGTTCTTTCAGATAGAAGGCCGGCCGCTGGGGGTCTGCCAGCGCGGGTTCCAGTTCAGCCAGGGGAACGGGTAACAAGCTCGCAAGGGTGAATCCCGGCCGCTCGTAAACATCCTCCGGAGCAGGAAACACAATAGTCCCATGATCGCGCAGATCGACGTGCACGCCAGATTCGAGCTCGAGCTCGTCCACAAACCCGGGATACAGGCGCGCGCTGGCGGTCGCAAGAGGTTGGAGGACGGCAGGAGTTGNNCTTCACGGCCCGGCTCTCCGCGCTCGACTACCAAGACACTTGCCCTGCGTTTTCGCAATGCGAGGGCGAGTGAGAGCCCAATGATGCCGGCACCGATAATAATTGTGTCCCAGGTCTTCACCTTTGGCATTGTAAAAGAGCGAGCGCAGAAAAGATGTCCTTGTTGAAGGTTGACCGGCTTGACGCGCCCGTGTTCGGCGAACTAAGGGAGATGACAGGAAGAGTTTGNNAATGACTGCATGAACAAGACCTCTGTGAGTGGGATCCTGCTGACAATGCTTGTGCTGGCGGGGTCAGCCTTGGGGCAAAAAGATTCAGACATTGACCATGAACCGACATCAATTCTGTATTTCCTCGTGGTCAAGGACGACAACGGGAAGCCGGTGCGAAATGCTGCGGTCATCATGCATGCCGTGAATGCCAAGGGCAAGCAGGAACGCGGAGACATGGAGTTGAAGACCGATCTGGATGGGAAGACGAATTTTGACGGCATCCCCTATGGCATCCTGCGGGTACAGGTGATCGCCACGGGATTTCAGACATTTGGGGAAGATTACGAAGTGGAGAAGGCGAAGACGGAGATCACGATCAAGCTGAAGCGGCCGCAAGGTCAATATTCCATTTACGACGGCCACGCGAAGGAGCCGAGCTCCCCGCCGAAGCAAGACCCGCCGCCGGATCAAGACAAGAAGCCGAACTAGAGGGCGCGGCCGCATTTTTATAGACGTCATACAATTCAATCGCGGGCATCGCCGGGTTGCAGCAGCAAAAAACTGTTAACGATTGGGGACGTGATGGACTATCTATTGAAAACTGAACCCTCGACGTATTCGTTTGCAGATTTGCAGGGGGAGAAGACCACGATATGGGATGGAGTGTCGAATCCCGTGGCGCTGAAGAATCTGCGCGGCATGAAGCCCGGGGATCGACTGATCATTTACGAGACCGGCGATCACAAAAGCGCCGTCGGGACCGCGATCGTGGTCGCGGTGGACGCCCTCGACCCGAAGCACCCCCAGGTAAAGATCAAGGCCGCACAGGCGCTCCCCAGGCCAGTGACGCTAGCGGAAGTGAAAGCCGACAAGCTGTTCGCGGATTCGCCGCTGGTGCGGCAGGGCAGGCTGAGCGTAGTGCCGCTCCGGGCGGAGCAATATGCGTTCCTGACGGGAGAGTCGGGCGCGTCATCCCGTCGCGCCCGCTAGCGCGGGTGCGCGGTGTCGCTCCGAGCCGCGGCGGCGAAGGCCGATCCTCGAGGCCCGAATCCGCAGCCAGGATTCTGAGGGCGTGATGTTTCTTTCCCCTTTTGTCGATCGACTGCACCTGGCCATCTGGATTGCGCTTCTGGTCCTGGTGGTGATTCCGGCGGCGGTCGTGCTTCGCGTCTGGTTGCGCGACTAGCGATCCCGCCTATTGGGCTCGGGCGAAGGGGGCCGGGCTCAAGGGAACCCCGAGCGTGCCTGCCGTGCTTGCGTTCCGATCGTAGATGCCGGTGCGCAAATAGATCTCGCCCGCGGGCACGTCGATCTCCTTGTGCAACTGCAGACCCACCTTCTCCAGAGCCTCATAGACTCTGGGTTTCATGAGTATCTTGCTCTCGGTGACCACAAAGTTCAGCGGTTTTCCCTCCCCGTCGTAAGCGACCAGCATGACTTCGATCGCGCCATGGCGGACTCCATCGGGAGCTAGATCGAGCTTCAGGTCCTGCTCTGAGATGGCGAAGTCCACTCCGTAGCGCGTGATCGGTCCCTTCAGTTCGGTGTTGCTGCCGATGTGCGGGCCGTCGGGCGGCGGCTGCGGGTTCGTGGGCACGACGCGTACTTTGTAGAGAATCTGCGTATAGTCGGGCAGATTCCGACCCATCAGCGGTAACAGAGGATCGCTGTCCTGCTTTTGCCCGGCAGCCAGGACGGCTTGCAGGTCGTCGGCGTAGTATCCGCGGCGGTAAGCGAGCTTGTCCTTGCCGGTTATCAGCTTCACCTGGATGCGCCGGTACTTCCCATCCGTCGCTTTGTCGGTTGGCGAATAACTGAGCGTGTAATAGCGCGTGCCGTTGTTGATCACGCGGGCGAGAACATCGTTCAGCCCGTTGGTATTGTAGTAAGCCTGGCCACCGGTGTCCTTGGCCATCGTTTCCATGATGGCGTGGCTCGAATCGCGATCTGCCCGCTCCGTTCGCAGGTCCCGGATTTGATCCCGGGTAACCATCGTCCCTCGTTTCTCCCCAATCTCAGCCCCGTTGGCTTCGTATTGGGAGTCGGGAGCGAGGCCTTCCGCCGCGATGGGGTAGAGGGCGACCTGGGCGGCGGTGAGCAGGGCGGTGGTCTTGCGGACGTCTTGTTGGAAGTCTTTGATTTCGGCGAACGGGTCGGGCAAATCCGGGTCCGGAAGAATACCCACGGGGAATGAACCAGAGAACCAAATCACGTTCTTGCGGCCCGGAACCTCGGAGAGATAGCGCGCCAGTTGCTGCAGGGCCTGCAGCGTAATCCGGGTGCGCGATTCGGTCTGGAAGGCGGCCGTGTCGGCCACGAACTGCTTCATGGCATTGATGGGATCAACCGCCGCCAGGGCCAGGGTCTGAGGCGTTGAAGTGGTACCCGCATTCTCGAGCATGAAGTCGATCAGGCGCTGGTTTGCGTCGTTCTCCACGCCTGAGGCCAGCAGCCCTGATTGGTGAGCACCGGCTGCGCCTTTTTTGTCGTTGAGCACTGCCAACAATTCCGAGGAGTCGGTCGTCATTCCCTGCAGCATGCGCAGTCGTGATGCCAAAGTGAAAATGGCAACCCGGGTGCCAGGCGGGATCGTCCTCAGATACTTGATCATCTCGGAGTGCACATAGGTCTGGTCCCGTGTGGGCGTGTTCAGGGCGTCGAGCAGCAGCACGTTCACCGAATCAGCCGTCTGGGTGAGCGGATAGTTGGTGTAGACGTTGGGCGGCATGGGGGGGAGTTTGATCTGGGTGGGCGGCGCACCCTGGTGCTCGGTAAAGCTCGCGATCGTCTGGGGCTTGCCGTCTTCGAGAACGTCGAAGTCTTCCTTGTGCAGGCCGGTGACGGGGTCCCCTTTGCCGCTCGTCACCACCACGTCTACCAGAACGATCCGGACCTTGGCCTGGACGGTGGTCACGGCGTTACCCGAGTCAGGAACCCTCGTCTGGGACGGGAGCGAAACCGCGACCCACGGGAGCAGGACAAGCCAAGCCGAGCCGCAGCGGCCAAAACGCATAGTAATCGCCTCGGGAGAACCTCCACCAGAATAGGGTCGGGGGCTGCCTTCGAAGAGCGTATCGCAGCTCGATAAGCTCTGTCACGCCTAGAACCAGCGCCCGGAGCTGGGCACCCGCGCCGAGCCCCAGAGAACTCAAAGGTTTGAAGACCAGTGAGTATCCCGCTGCCCTAGTGAGACCTTCCGCCTCGGCCTGTACTTCCCGAAGATGTAGCCGTGCGCATGTCTCCCACATGGCCCGCACAGGCTTTCACATCTCTGTTCGGTTCCGGAGATTTTTTCCGCGCTTTCGAAAGTTGAGGTTGGCTCCGACTCAGCCGGGCAAATTGGCTTTGGCCAATCGTCCCGGGGCTGGCGGTGTTGGCTGTCGCGGGTAAAACGGGCGCGTTTTTCGCCCGCACCAACGACATCCGCTCGTCGGCGGCGGCCATTTCGAAATGGAGCCGGGCAACTCAGGTTGCGGCGCGGAAGTAGGGTTTTCGCCGACGCCTCTCGAGCTTCGAGAGGGCCGGGAGCTCACCTTCGCTCCCAGCGCAAACCGGCGCCAGTGGGATTTTCGCGCTCGCGTCGGTGCCTGTTGGCAGCCGCGAAACATGACACCGGCCGTGAACCACTCGGGATCCGAGAATCGGATCGTCAGTTCAGGAGGACTAGTGTCAATGCAATCGAAGACGGATCGTAGCTCGAAGCTGTGGTATGCCGGCCTGTGTTCTCCGCTGCTCGTGCTGGCAACCGTGCTGGCCAATGCTGCAACGACTACGATCAAGTGTGTTCAGCTGGCGACTGCCACGCCGCAGTCACCCACATCGCCCGTGATCGTTTCCTATCCTCTGGCACAGACTGCTGGGGACTTGAACGTCATCGTGGTGGGATGGAATGACACCAGCGCAACCGTGCGCTCGGTTGCAGACAGCCGGGGAGACACTTACGCCTTGGCGGTGGGACCGACCCAGGGGACTGCCTTGACCCAGTCGATCTACTACGCCAGCAATATTCTAGGCGGAAGCAATACCGTGACCGTGACCTTCAGTCAGGCCGCCAACTACCCTGATATTCGAGTCTTGGAGTTCGCTGGCCTACGCGCAACCTCGCGATTGGACGTCACCGCCGGCGCCAGCGGCACCGACAGCAACAACACAGTGGTCAGCAGCGGATTGGCCTCTACCACTTCGGCCCATGAGTTGATCTTCGGAGCGGGCACGACCAGCTTGGGATTCGACCAGGCTGGATCACTGTTCACCCCTGACGTGATTACGAACTTCGGCGATATCGCAGAGTATGAGGCCGTTTCCGCGACCGGAACCTACGGCGCGACCGCAACCCTAGGAGGCTCGGGATCTGCCAATTGGGTGATGCAGATGGCAAGCTTCAAATCGGCGACCACCGGAACAGCGCAGCCGCCCCCTCCAGTCCCGCCCCCTCC
>PKYX01000015.1:1567-5720 GCA_003132825.1 Acidobacteriaceae bacterium | reverse complement strand
TTCATGATCGCAATGTCAGGGGCTGAGAATATTGCGATTAGATTGGTTCCGGCGCGGAGCGTATCGCACGCTTCAATTCCCTCGGTCAAAGGTCATTGTGAAGTCTGAGACAACATCCTCAATGGTCGAAGTTCTCACGCCGATTTGGCAGCGGGTGCTGCAACTGTCGGCGGTGGGGATTGACGATGACTTTTTTGATCTGGGCGGCGATTCTTCGTTAGCTCTTCAACTGTTTAATGAAATAGCGCAGGCGTGTGGCCGGGAACTTCCCCCGGTCACAATCTACCAGGCGCGCACCATCGCAGCTCTGGCCGCTTTGCTGGAGCAAACCACCACCCCACGATTCCCTGCACTCGTATTNNTTTTTCTAGCCCATGGTCTGGGCGGAAGCGTTATCGATTTCTTTCAACCGGTCAGGTGCATTGAATCAAAGCATCCCATATACGGGTTGCAATCGAAAGGAATTGATGGGTTGGACGAACCGCCGGAACGCATCGAAGATATGGCCGAATTTTATCTGCATGCGCTCCAGGAACTGCAATCCCGCGGTCCTTACATTCTGATCGGATATTCGCTGGGCGGCCTTGTTGCCCTGGAGATGGCGCAACGCCTGACCGCAAATGGAGAAAGAATCGCTTTGCTGTGCATGATTGACGCGTACCCAAACATGCGTTATCTGCCGTTAGGACAACAGATTCGTTTGGCCGCACGCCTGGCATGTCGCGGGTTGCACATTCTTGGAAATTCCAGCGAAAACGCTCTTTATCAACCTCCGGCAGGAATAATCCTCACTCCTCCCATGAAGCGCATCCGCGATAGCGCGTACGTGGCCTTAACCCGCTATCGACCCCGCTTCTATCGCGGCAAAATAAAGTTTGTGCGGGCCGCGGTCGTCACCGGTTTTCCCGCTGATGCTGAGGCAGTGTGGACACCTTTAACCGAGGAAATCGAAGTGGAAACCGTCCCTGGCGACCACTTGGGAATGATCGCGACGCATTATGACCATCTTGCTTCAGTTCTATCTCGATATTTGAGAGAGGCGTTCGGCGAGACGCTCACCAAGTAATCGCTAGCCTGAGTTTACGCCGTCGGCCGCGGGTCAGATCCATATGACAATCGCCAGATGACTTTCCCGGCGTCGTCCGAGATTATCGGGATAGGGGGACAGTCTGGANNGGGGAAAAGTGGAGTGCACCCCTGGACTGAGACACAGAGTTAAGGGGTTTGTTGCCGTTCACTGAAAACTCATTGTAATTGCGTGGTGCTTCTATTGCATTCTCGTCTCCGTGTTCAATCGCGGATTCTTTCTTACCTGGAACGCTGTCCGCCGTCAGCTCGCGGCCATGCCCAATGCTTTCTACTTCATCCGCTTGATTCACGGCGCCACACGAAAGCCGTGTCCAGGAGAACGAGTGTGGGATGCGGGTCAGTTGGTGCGTGGATCTGTGGTGCGCTTTCTGCGCGCACGTAACCAGCAGGGTTATGACATCTATCTTCTGCCCTATGCCGAGCAGTGCAACGCCGGCTATATTCTGATTGACCTCGATCATGCCACTGCCGATGTCCTTCCCCGCATGCGTGCCAATGGCCATGAGCCTTGTGTGGTGCTGCAGAGCAGCCCGGGCCATCTCCAGGCTTGGATTCGCGTCAGCACCACACCCCTGGAACCTGCCCTGGCGACCGCCATCAGTAAGCGGTTGGCGCGCACCTACGGAGGCGACTTGGCCAGCACCGACGGGTATCACTTGGGAAGATTGGCGGGCTTTACCAATCAGAAGCTCCAACGACGTACGGCCAGGGGTTACGCTCCTTGGGTAAAGATTGTGGAAGCTCGTGCGGCCATCGCCCGTGCCGCACCAGAGTTGCTGCATTTGGCCACGCAGCTGATAGCACAGCAGTCGGCGGCTGTGCGGGATACTACGTACTGTCTTCCGCGCGTAGGCAATCCATCGACCACGATTACGGCCCACGGAGCCGCCCGCATTTATCAAAGCTGGACGGAACGTTGGCGTATTCGGGAGCGCTTTCCTCAGCCGGACTGGAGCATCATCGATCTGTGGCTGGCTAGAAAACTGCTGGCCATGCACGTATCGACAATCCAGGTGGAAACTATTCTCCGTCTGGGAAGTCCAAATTTTCCCCGCCACCACGGCGCTCCGGAAGACTATTTGCGTCGCACTTTGGCACGCGCTGCTCTTCCTCCTCTCCGCCCTGTGTGTTCGACTCATACCACTGCTCCTCTCCTGCCACGCGACGCAACCGACAGCGACGGCTCGAACCCCCGCGCCGGACGATAGCCCAGCGCCCGTTTTTTCTTGTTTTGTGCCTGAACGTCGTTTTCCACAGAAAAATTTTGCGCCACGATCGCTTAAGAGCGATGATCCCCAACTCGGTCGACCCACAGCATCCCCCGGTTTCGGTTTTTTCCGCACGTTCATTCGTCTCCAGTCCCCTAACGTGAAACCAGCCCCATGTTTGCTCGAATGTCTACCCAACCGACGGCGACTGCTCGAACTCCACCGGCGGACGGTAGCCAAGCGCTGAATGTAAGCGCTCTTGGTTGTAGATTTTCTCCAGGAACTCTTTGATCGAAGTCTTGGCTTCCTCGAGATCGCGGTATTCTGTGCGATAGACTTCCTCGTACTTGAGAGTCTTCATAAAACTCTCCGCTCTGGCATTGTCATAAACATTTCCGCGCCGGCTCATGCTGATGCGAATGCCGTGTTGTTTCAGTCGTTCCGTGTAGTCCAGCGAAGCATATTGCACACCACGGTCGGAATGGTGTACCAAGCCAGGCCCTGGCCGACGTTGTCGCAGCGCCTGGCGCAAGGCCTCCAGCACTAGGGTTGCTTCTAAGCTGCGCTGCAGGGCCCAGCCGATGCAGCGTCGTGAAAAGGCATCCAGCAGAACCGCCAAGTACACGAACTCCACTTGCAAGCGGATGTAGGTGATGTCGGCGATCCAAAGCTGATTGATGCGCGTCAGCACCATGTCCTTGGCTAGGTTGGGATAGATCCGCAACCCGTGCTTGGAGTCGGTGGTCAGAATAAACTTTCGCCGTCGCAAACACAGCAAGTTATCCGCTCGCATCAGCCGTAGCACGCGCTTATGGTTTACTTCCCAGCCTTGCCGCCGGAGTTCGACCTGCACGCGACGATAGCCGTATGCCGGCCACTGCAGCGCAATGCCTTGAATGCGATTGCGTAAATCCATGTCGGCTTCTTTGCGTTGCGGTCGCAGCAGGAAACGGTAGTATCCCGCCCGACTCACTCCCGCTGCCTGGCAGAGTTTGTTCACCGCTGTCTCCGCTTCGGCTGCTTCCCGGATTTGCTCATAGAGCCGGCGTTGCCATTGCCGACGGCTGGCAGGGGTTGTTCCCTGAAACGCCGCAAGGCTTTTTTTAAAAAATCGAGCTCCATCGTCTGCTGTCCGATCTTACGTTCCAGCTCGGCAATCCGCTCGGCATCCAGTCTCGGCTGCGGGCGAGCACCCTTGCCAGGAAACGCCAGCTCGCCCTTCGCTCGCCACTCGCCTTTCCAGACCTCTAGCCGTTTGGGACTGAGCTGATACATGCGCGCCACCGTGGCCATACTCTTTCCCAAGTCGATCTCGCGCATCGCAGCAATCTTCAATTCGCGGGAATACTCTTGTTGGGGCACAAGCATTGTTCTCCTCCATTCAATGTAATTGGCCCCTTAATTTCGTGTCTCATTTTTGGGGTGCACTCCAGTCACCTGTCCTCCCCTCCCTCACCACCGTACGTGCGGGTCCGCATACGGCGGTTCGGCGGGTTGAGCTAGGTGTGAATAGCCAGGCCTTCTGCATAGCGCGTCGCCAGGAGACGATTCGGTCCCTTCCTGGACGCCCCTCGGGGCTTCACCCCTACCTGCCTCCGTAAGGCCAAATAATATTGGCTTTCTGCCGCGTGTCGTCCCTGAGATCGCCCTGCTCACTGACCGTTCCCTTTATTCCCCTTGCGGGGTACCGTTCGGGCCTTCGGTCATCGTTCCCGGCTCGGCCTATCTGTTTCTCCGCCTTTCGGCATTGGAGTGCCTCCATATCCTCGCCGACTGCATGACCTACCTTGCCCTCTGCTGACTTCTGCGACACGGTCAGGATGAATCGCTTCACCCTCAGTCACGATTCCGTGACA
>PKYX01000015.1:0-1539 GCA_003132825.1 Acidobacteriaceae bacterium | reverse complement strand
CGCTCGCCCGCCACCGTAGGCCTCCTATCCGGTTCTTGTTCATCGGCTCGCGTCTTTGCTCCACGCTTCTTTCAGGCCCCGCCTCGCGGCGAGTGTTATTTCGCCCTTGCGCTTCGCTATGACTTCACCTCCATCAGGTTGTCAAAGGGACTTTCACCCTCGAGCTGTCGAACATGCTCGGCACGAAAGTGGTAATCCCGCGCAGTTTGCGGGATTTCCAAGCGCGGGGGGAAAGTCGGGTTTATGACTTTTCCACCGCGCGGCTTTTCCACAGCCCATCGCGCCGGCATTTTTTTCGCGTCCTGCGCCGCCCCTTCGGCCGTGTAGCGTCCCAGCAAGTGCGGCCCGTGGGTGAGGCTGAGAGTTCCATCCAAGTGCTGATGCACCATGACCTGGCAGCCCGCCAGCGTGGCTCGCCAGCGTACGGCTTCGATTTGTAGGCTCAGATTCTGAAAGCTGACCGTGTTGTCGCGGTTCACTGCCCGCTCGAACTGGAGGGAGAACACCAGATCGAGATCGCGCCTCCGACAGGCCAAAAAAGCACTCCCCCGCTGCGCCGCCGCGACTTGGAAATGCCGATTGAACTCGGCAATATAGTGTTCGCGTAGAAATACATTGGCGGCTTCTAGGCTGGCGATTTTATGCAGCCTTAACTCCTGCGGCAATCGTCCCTGCCAGGTGCCGAAGCTGCGCTCGCTGCGCCCCCGCGCTTGCGGCGAATAGGCCGGGATCATCCGGATCCCGAGCTCGCGCAGCGCCCGTCCCACCTGCGTCAGCCGATGCGGATCCACTTTGCCGCCCACCTTCGGCGTGACCCAGAAATGGCTGCCGCGATCGCTGTATAAAGCGCAGAACACGCCTTTCCCCTCAATCACTTCGCGCAATCCCACCATCACCGTCACCGTCGATTCCTCCTCCACCAGTTGCGCGTAATAGATCTCGCTGNNTGGCGTCGTCCAAAATCACGATCAAGTCATACCAGCGTTCGTCCTGAAACCACTGGTGGCGACTGCCGTCGATGTGCAACAGCATCCCCGGCAACGGCCGCCGCAGGCGCCGTTTGCGATGCACTCCACGCTTCCGTCCCCGCGCCACCAGCCCGGCGCCCTGCAGCACGCCTTTCACCCAGCTATAGCTGAGCCCGATCTGGTGCTCGCTGGCCAACTTCTCGTGAAAATGCCGCAGATTAAAATCGAAATACTTCTCCCGATAGAGCTCCAACACCCGCTCCAACACCGCCATGGGCACCCGCTTCGGCGAAGGCTTGCCTCGCCTCCGGTCAAACAGCCCGCGAAAGCCGCCCTCTTCGTAATGTTCCCGCCACCGCCGCATGTGCCGGTCGCTGATGCCAATGATCTCCGCCGCCTGAAACCACGTAATCTTCTTCGCCATTGCCTGCAACATCACTTCCTGTACCTTCATCGCCCGCTCCATCGCGGCCCTTAAGTAAGATTCCATGCTTCGCATGGTCTCCTACTCTCGCCGCCCGCAAAGCGGACATATCGTGTGCTAACTCAACCGGACATATCATGTGCTAAC
>PKYX01000188.1 GCA_003132825.1 Acidobacteriaceae bacterium | reverse complement strand
GAGAACTCGGCCATTGATTTCGAGGATCGAGTCGGCGACGGCCAGCCCCGCGCGCTCGGCCTGGCTTGCGGAATCCACCGCGCTCACCGCTGGCGGCTGGCCTGGGCTTTTGCTCGCCACAAATCCTAAATCCGGTGCGCTGCTGGTGCGACGCACCAAGTGCAGCCCCACGGTGCGGAAGAAATCATCCCAGGGAATTTCCTCGGTGCCGGCCACATAGTTCCGAAAAAACCACCCTAGATCGGTGTGACCGACCGCCTCGGCCGCCCGGCGCACGCCCGCAGAATCCGGAAAGTACAGGCCCGGGCGGGCATAGTTCTGGTTCATCCACTGAAACACATCGCGCAGGGAGGCTGCGCCATGGCTGGCTTCGCGCAGCTCGAGATCGAGCAGCACGCCCAGCAAATCGCCCTTGTTGTAGTAGGAAATGCTGCGGTCCGCGGCACGGTAGGCGGGATACTTTTCCAGCCAAGCGTCGAGACTGGATTCCTCCGCCGACTGCGTGAGGTGGGCGGGGCGCCGTTCGAGCTCCTCAATGTCCCCGGCCAAGCCATTCAGGTAGCGTCGCTCCTCGAGGAGCCCGGCCCGCAGTAAATTGTAGGCCTCTGCCGTATCGGTCGTGCCTTCCGCGAACCACAACGCGGTCGAGTAGTTTTCTGCGGCGTAGTCGACCGGCTCGAGCGACTGCGGCCGGATGCGCTTCACATTCCACAGATGAAAGAATTCGTGCGCCGTCACCTCGGCCAGGGCCTGCGGGTCGGTCCCTAGCACCAGGGCATTCACCTCGATGGCGGTCGAGTACGCGTGCTCCATGCCGCCGCCTGCTGCATCATGGGGAAAGTGATATAGAAAAAGGTAAGAATCAAAGGGCCGGTCGTTCATCCAGGTGGTCTCGGCCGTCACGATGCGCCGCACCAGGGCAACAATCTCCGGCATGCGGTAATCGTCGGGATCGGCGTCGACCACGATGCGGTAGTGCCCCCCGCCCTGGTCAAAATCGCTCTCCTGAAACTTGCCGATTTCAACCGGCGCGTCCACCAGATGGTCGTAATTCTCGGCGGTAAATTCGCCCGCCGCGCCGGCCCCGAGCGCCGAGGCCATCCGCCAACCGGAGGGAAGGTCAGTGAAGCCCAGCCCGACTGGAAGGGAACGCCCGTCGAGCGGATACATCAGAATCTCCGCCAGATTGAAGAACCCGTGGTTGGCATTCAACTGGGCGCCGTAGGGACCGGGGTCGTCGGCGAGGATTTCATATTCGATCTTGGCGCCGCCCGCGGCATCGCGGATGCGCCATCGGCTGCGGTTGACCGGCGATACCGCAATCGGCTCCCCCGCGCTGCCCTGGGCCCGCACCCAGTCCACATACTGGGAAAAATCACGGATCTGGTACAAGGCGTTCCAAACCGGCAGCTGGAGATCGCGCTCCGCCGCCCCGGCCGGCAGAAGGATCGTCACATGCACCCGGTGCAGTTCGGGATGTGCCAGCGAAACCAGATAGCGAATCGCGGCCGCCGGCGGATTCGATGGGGCAGCCGCTCGCACTCCCAAGGGACTCGACAGCGAAACCACAACCAGGGCTAGAACGCCCGCGCATCGGGGCCGAGCCCAGAGGCGGGGAATCACAGCTCTCGGCCGCCATCGGGCCGCCGGGGGCGGGCTGGCCGCTCGCCCCAGGCTGAGGTTCGCCGGGGCGGAACGCCCGCTCCTAGAGGCCGAGTTCACGCTTTTGCCAGTGCCCCAGTTGCGTCTTGGCCGGTCGCGCCCGCGGCCAAGCCTTCGAGCCGACGCGGGAGCTTCTCGTAGATCCCGCCAAAGCCACCGTTCGAGAGAATGGCGACCACATCTCCCGGCCGCATTTCAGGCGCCGCCCGTTGGACAATGTCATCCGCATCCGCGAGCACGCGAGCCCGGCGGCCGCTGCGCACGATTTGTGCCACCAGAACCGCCACGTCGAGGCGCTCCGCCTCCGGTATCGCGTCCGATTTGAAAACCTTGGCCACCACGATCTCGTCGGCCAGCGCCAGGCTCTTGGCCAACGCATTCTGCAAAACGTTGCGCCGGAGCGTGTTCGATCTCGGTTCGAGAATCACCCACAATCGCGCTTTCGGATAGCGAGCGCGCAGCGCCTTGAGAGTGCCGGCAATGGCGGTCGGATGATGGGCAAAGTCATCGATGACGGTGATGCCATTCACCTCCGCCCGCACTTCCAGTCGCCGCTTCACGCTCTTGAACGTCTTCAGCGCGGCTGCGATCGCATCTGTCGAAATGCCGCAGCCGGCTGCCAATGCCGCCGCGGCGGTAGCATTCCACACGTTGTATTCCCCCGCCAGGGCAAATTCGAACTCCGCCCAAGGCTGTCCGTGAGAGAGCACCGTCCAGCGGGTGCGGCCAGGATCGAGACGCAGATTGGCGATCCGCCAGTCCGCACCGGCGGTCGATCCGTAGCGTTCCACTGGACAAAACGCGCGGGCCAGAGAGCGCTCCACGCTCTGCCCGTGATCGAAGGCGATGATGCGCCCGCGTTGCGGGACCAGATTCACCAGACGCTGGAACGCGATTTCGACTGCCTCCAGGTCTTTGTAAATATCCGCGTGGTCAAATTCCACCGAAGTCAGAATCACCGCGTCGGGAAAGTAGTGCAGAAACTTCGGACCCTTGTCGAAAAAGGCGGTGTCGTATTCGTCGCCTTCGAGGATAAAATGCCGTCCCGGCCCCAGCTGAAAGCTGCCGCCAAAATTCTCCGCAATCCCTCCGATCAAGAAGGAGGGTCGCTGGCCGGCGCTGTGAAAAATCCACGCCAGCATCGAGGTCGTCGTTGTCTTGCCGTGCGTGCCCGCAACCACCAAGACTTCTTTGCCCACCAGAAATTCGTCGTGCAGTATCTGCGGCAAAGAGCAGAAAGGAATGCGTACGTCGAGCACGTGCTCCAGCTCGACATTGCCGCGGGAAATTGCATTTCCTACCACCACCAGGTCGGGGCGCGGATCCAGGTTTGCGAGCGCAAAGGGCTGCGCCAGCGGAATGCCGAGCGATGCCAGAAAATCCGACATCGGCGGATAAGCGGCCGCATCCGACCCCGTCAAGCGAAAGCCCCGCTGCTCGAGCATCCCGGCCAGCGATGCCATGGCGGTGCCGCAAATACCGATCAAATGAATATGTTTTCTTTGGCTCATGATGTGGTCAACCGTGCCGGAACCGCTGCCGCGGTCGCCGCCTCCAAAATGTTCAGGCTCGCCTCCCGGCCCACCCGCAACGCCGCGCGCACCCCGAAGGGCAAGGTCACGTTGCGCTTGGACACGTGCCCGGAACGCAATCCAAATGCCACCGGCACGCCCAGTTCGCCGAGCAGGCGCAAAACCACTTCTTCGAGCGTGTATCCCTGTCCGGGATGCTGCATGCAATCGAGCATCTCGCCGAAAACAATGCCGCGTACATCAGCCAGTTTGCCCGCCAGCTTCAGGTGCATGAGCATACGGTCAATCCGATAGGGCTTCTCTCCCACGTCTTCGAGAAACAGGATCGTGCCCGCGGTCTGGATTTCATAGGGGGTGCCGAGCGAAGCCACCAGCAGGGACAGACAGCCGCCGTAGAGAATGCCTTCGGCGGAACCTTCGACCAGCGGCGTCACCCCCGAATCTGGCCCAAAATCCAAAGCCCACTCCGACCGACCGCCAAGCGCCGCTTCCCAGGAGGGCAAATCGACGCCGTCTTCGCGGGCAAAATCTTTGGTGACCATGGGACCATGAAAGGTCACAAAGCCCGCCGCGTCGGCAAAATGGGTCAGCAGGACCGTGAGATCGCTGTACCCGCAGAAAATCTTCGGATGGCGCTCAATCTTCATCCAATCGAGCACCCCGAGCAGGTAGTTCGCGCCATAGCCGCCGCGCGCGCAAACAATGGCCCGCACGTCGTCGCGCACAAACATTTCCTCGAGTTCCCGCGCCCTCCGCTCGACCGACCCGGCAAAGTAGGTCTCTTCGGCCAAGATGGAATCAAAATAGAACGGTCGGTAGCCCAGACGGCGCAGGCCCTCGCATCCCGCCGCCAGCATCTCCGGTTTGATCCGGCTTGCCGGAGCCACGATGCCGACCGTGTCGCCCGGCTGCAGCGCGGGCGGTTTGATACGCGGAGTCTGGGTGACAGGCGACATGCGGTATCCCAAGAACAACCACTCCTAGACCAAGAACTCTCCCCGGCAGATCAGCTGTGCGGGACCGCGCAAAAATACCTGCTGCTCCCAGCGGACGGTCTGCGCTCCGCCCGGCGCCTCGACCCGGACCGGCGAGCGGGCCCGACCGCTGGCAATTGCAGCCACCGCCGAGGCGCAGGATCCGGTCCCCGAAGATTGCGTCTCCCCCACTCCGCGTTCAAAAAACCGCGCTTCGATGGTTCCTAGGTCTTCAATCGCTACCAACTCAACATTCATCCCCTGCTTGAAGTGCTGATGGCGTCCGATTTCGGCCGCCTCCTGCTGCCAGCCGGGGGCAAACTCCGGCACAAAAGTCACAAAGTGGGGATTGCCCATCGACACCGGAATCCCGCGCACTTCGCGAGACCGCAACCGGATGCCGAATTCATCGCCCACCTGGGGCTCGCCCATGGCAATCTCGAATTCATACTGCGTGCTGCTGTGGGCGGTCAGGGTGCAGGTCCGCAAGCCCGCGCCGGTGCGGACCACGACTTTCTCCCGGGCTTGTTCGGCGCAGAGATAGGCCGCCACACAACGCGTACCATTGCCGGATATTTCCGCCTCCGACCCATCCGCATTGAACAGCCGGGCGCGCACGTCGGCGTCCTCCGCCGGAAACAGCCACTCCACGCCGTCCGCGCCCACGCCTTGGTGGCGGTCGCAGATCCGCCGGCTGAACTCGGCGATGCCCGCGGGCGCGTTCGTCCCGTCAATCATCAGGAAGTCATTCCCGCAGGCGCTCGCCTTGGCAAACGGAATGGCGGTAGAAGGAGAACTCATCCGAGCCCGCTAGCGCCGACAGCCTGAAGGCTCGAGAAAATACTGGAGTGGGGAAGCCGCAGATCCAGGGCCGTCCCCTCCGGAACCGTGCCATGCGCGATGAATACGACCCGCGAACGCCCCTCCACTGCGGCCGCGTGCCCATCCTCCATCCCGATTCCTTCGTCTTCGAGAATGCGGTCCGACTCGCGCAAAACTTCGTCGGTGCTCGGACCCACCACCTCATAGGGGAAGCCTCTGGTCTTGACCGCGAAGCGGGCTTCGAGGTTGCCGAGCACCACGAGCGCGAGCAGGATCACCAGGGTGGCGAAAATCGCGATCATGTAAAGCCCTCCGCCCGCCGCCATTCCGACCCCAGCGGTCACGAAAATCGTAGCCGCCGTGGTCAGACCGCTGACCGAACCGTGGGAAGGCTGGACCGAACCCGCACCGATGAAACCGATGCCGGTGACAATGGTCGAGGAGATACGCGTGGATTCTGCCGGAGTTCCGGCCAATTGGCTGGAAAACATGGTAAACATGGCCGAACCCAAGCAGATGAACAGGTTGGTGCGCAGTCCCGCGGGCCGATGACGCCATTCCCGCTCCAAGCCGATCGTACCGCCGAGAATCGCCGCCACCACCAGACCTACCATGGTGGTGGACAACACCATCCCCATTCGGCGGCTTAGCTCTTGCATGGTCTCGTGGCTCTCGAGCATGGCGTTGTTCTTAAAGGATAGAAAGTGAGTGAATTTTATCACTCCAAACCGGAAGAGCTCCTCGGTCGGGAGCCAAAAGGTAACGGCCGTGATTCAGCTCCGGAGCCGCCTACGCGAGGCTCCTGCGGAATTCAGGGCGTGGCCGGACGTGATCCGCCGCGCGCCCGGTAGAGGACCACTCGCGGCTGGCCGGTGACATGAATCACCAGAAGCGGCTCGAGCCCCCGCCGTTCCATCCCGCTCGAGACGGCATCGCCGTCCGAGGCCACTACAAAATCCACGTACCGAGCCGGATCAGCCAAAGCCTGCTCCCACAAACCCTGAGGATCGGAAGGCCGCTTCCAGGTCCGGTGATTGCCTTCGTAGATGACCCGCCGCAGCGGGATTCCCGCGATCTCAAGCGCGCCGACATGATTACCCAGGTACATGAGAAAGGTCGCGTTCGGAGGTAATTCTTCGAGGGTGCTCGCCAGTTCCTTCTCGAGCGCTTGCCGGGTGCGCGAATTGTTCCAGGCTTCGCGAAAACTTACCGGCTGCCCCCACCACACCGAGGCATAGCTCCCGGCCACAAAGATCACCAGGGCTCCCGCCACCAGGGCTTTGGCCTTGATGCTGCCTAGGAATCGCGCCGCGAAATAGGCCGCGATCGCCGCGGCCACCGCGAAGGCCGGCAACAGTTGCACGCCATAGCGGGCGTTGTAGAGCGAGTACGGCCACCATATAGGCAGGAAAATCGGCACGCTGCCGTAGGCGATCGAGAGCGTGTAGAACGGGAGGGGAAGCGCAAGCATCAGCAGCGGCCAAAGAGAACGCCCGCCGCCCGCCGCGCCCAGAATCAGTCCCGCCACTCCCACCCCCACCCAAAGTCGGCCCCAGTTCCCACGCGCCAGATTCAACTCCGCGGCCTTCAGAAAATAGCTCGCGGCCTCGGCGAGATTCCGCGAACCGGGATGCGGCGCAGATCCCCGGGGGGAGGTTCGCAGCTCAATGCCGCGGGCCGAGTACGGCCCGTTGGCAAACTCTAGCGGATTCTGATAAACGATGGCGTTATAGGCAATCCAGAAAACCGGTGCCGCCGCCGCCAGCAGGATAAATTTCGCTAGACCATGGCCCAGCCCTTTGCTCCGGGCCCCGCTCCTCCACCCGACCAGAAGCGCCGCGCCGCCCATGACGACAGCCAGGAACCATCCGTCGTAGCGCGTCAGGCAGGCACCGACCAGGCACAGTCCGCATTTCACCAGAGACGAGTTTGCCGCCGCGGGCTGCTCCGGTGCTCGCTCGAGGGCTCGCACAAACTCGCTAAAATGCACCACCGCCCAGAGAAACAGTCCCAGGTATAACGCCTCGGTCATGGCGGTGGCCTGCAAATAAATCAAGTTGGGGTTCGCGACATAAATGGCCGCCGCCATCCCGGCCGCAATCCGGACGGCAGGGCTCGACTCGCCCTCCGGGGTCGAATCCGAGCTCAGTGCCACGCGCACTAGACGGAAGATCCCGGCCGCGCCCAAAACGAATGCCACGAGCGAAGGAATCGAGCCGCCGATTCCGCTTTGCCACCACCCGTCGGAAAGCAGAAAAGGAATCATCAGCACATGCGGCAGCGGCAACCAGACCGTCCCCAGCTGCAACAGACCGGGGGTGCGAGAATCGAACACCCGCCGCGCAATATTGATGTGCGCCACGGCGTCGCCGTAAAGCAGCACGTCGCCATACCGCAAGTAAGAAAAAAAGGAGATCAGGGAGACCGCGCCCGCGAGCCAGACCACGAGCATGGTCTCATGGTCCCAGTGTCGGCTTGTAGACGAGGTCATTCGAGGTGGGTGAGCTCGCGGAATATCTGGAAGCGGCTGTCGATTTCCTCGCGAGTCAGCGACTGCAGCCGCTCGGTGCCAAACCGCTCCACGGCAAATGATCCCATCACCCCACCATAGAACAGCGCCCGCTTCAGAACCTCGCGGTTCAACTTGTCCTGCGAGGCGATGTATCCCATGAAGCCGCCGGCAAAGGAATCGCCCGCACCGGTCGGATCTTTCACTTCGTCGATGGGCAGGGCGGGGGCACGAAAGGGATGCCGGCCGATGCCGAACGCTCCCTCGCGAAAAAAAATGGTCGCCCCATATTCGCCGTGCTTGATCACCACTGCCTGCGGTCCCAAAGCGAGCACTTTCAGCGCCGCCCGCGGAAGATTGGTTTCCCCGGCCAGCATCTTTGCTTCGCCGTCGTTGATGAGAAGCACATTCACCAGCTTGAGCGTCTCATGCAATTCCTGGCGCGTCCCCTGAATCCAGAAATTCATGGTATCGCCGCCGGTCAGGCGCACGCCGTCCATCTTCTGCCGGACCGCGGCCTGCAGACTGGGATGAATATTGCCCAGAAAAAGAAACTGCGAGTCCGCATACTCGGGCGGAATCTGCGGCTGGAAACGCTCGAAAACATTCAGCTCCGTGAAATTGGTTTTCGCTTCGTTGAGACTCTCCAGATATTGCCCGCCCCAACGGAACGTTTTGCCCCGGGCGCGCTCGATGCCGCGCGTGTCCACGCCGCGCCGCTGAAAAACGCTCTCGTGCTCGGAGGTGAAGTCCTCGCCGACCACGGCCACGACACGCACCTCTGTGAANNGTGAAGTAGCTGGCGGCCAGCGAAAAATACGTAGCCGAGCCGCCGAGGACGTTCTCCACCCGGCCAGCCGGCGTGGCAATGGAATCGAATGCGATCGAACCAACCGCGAGAATGCTCATGCTTTCTTGGCCTTGAGGTACTTATCGAGGATGAGTTTCAGCTTCTGCCGCGTGGCCGCGGGAATCTTCTCGCGATCGGTCAGGATGGCATGGGCCAGCGCCGAACCGCACTTGCAACCGCGCCCAGTGGGCATGGCGGCAATGGTTTCGCGCAACACTTTCGAGGCGTTCTCCGCATTCTTCTCGAGCACGGCCACCACTTGATCCACGGTCACCGCGTCGTGCCGGGGATGCCAGCAATCGTAGTCCNNCGTTTGACTCCGCCTTGGTCGAAAACTGCGGTCCTTCCATGCAAACGTAGGTGCCCCCGCGCTTGCCCCTCACCCCGACTTTTTGGCAGGCGCCTTCGACCACCCGCGCCAACTCGCCGCAGATGGGATCGGCGAAACTGATGTGGGCCACAATGCCGTTTCCGAAAAAAGTGTCGACCCTATGCCGAGTGCGGTCAAAAAACTGGTCCGGAATCACGAAATCGAGCGGCTCATGTTCTTCCTTCAGGGACCCGACGGCGGACACCGACACAATACGCTCCACCCCGAGCTGTTTGAAGCCGTACACATTGGCGCGGAAGTTCAGTTCGCTCGGCAAAATGCGGTGCCCGCGCCCGTGGCGGGCTAGGAAGGCGACCTTGCGCCCGGCCAGAGTACCGATTACGTACCCGTCAGAAGGCGCGCCGAACGGCGTCTTCAGCCGGACTTGCTTGGCCTGGCTGAGCCCGGGCATGGAGTAAAGCCCGCTACCTCCGATGATTCCGATTTCCGCTTGGGGCAAACTTCCTCCTGAGGGTTTCGGGGCTGGACTGGTGATTATACAAAACCGCTACCGCAGGCCTCAGTTTCCCGCCGCGGGCCGAGCGAACACCTCCCGCTCAAGCGTCTCGGTTGTCGGGTCATCCAGGCTCTCGGTGACCATCAGGGTGTCGCCTTCGACCTCCATCATGACCGTTCCATCTTCGGTCCGCCAACGGTGCCTGCCCGCCAAGCGGTCGACCGAGGTCAGGTCATCGAGTGCCGCCTCTCCCTTCTCGGCTATGCCGTGCACATGCTCGTAGCGCTGGCTCAGCCACTTGGCATAGATTGCGGCAAACTGCTCCGCCTTCTCCGCGTTCGACCACCGCGAAACATACAACAGCCCCAGCGGACCGGAAGGTTTTCCCTTGGGCATAACGGCATAGTAATAACCGCCCCGCCAGTGCGGGCACAAGGCATGCGCCGAGGTCTCCCCGGCATATTGATCGAGCAACACGGCGACGTCGAATTCTCCCATCGCCCCGATATCGAACTTCTCGTAACTCTTAAAGTCTTGCTTGAAGTCCGGCAGAGGCATGGGCGCAATGCGCTCCCCGGAGAGATAGGTCTCCGGCTCCATGATCTGCCGTGAGCTATGCGGAGGATCCCGAAGAGCTCCGGCGTAGGCCTTGTCTTTGCCCCCATTTTTGAGCAGTGCGACCTCAAAGTCCAGGCCGTAGCGATAGGGGAACGTCAACTCCTGCTTGATAAAGATCGGGGCATCGCGAAACTCGGGCGAGTCCGCCGTCCCCCCCAGCATGGCTTGTTTGAGAGTTTCGATCACCTCGGGGGAATTCGCGACCGTCCGGCCGGCGGGTGCCAGCATGTAGTCCACCAGCACAACCATCGCCTGGCCTTCGACCACCGCCTGGCGGGCGGTGCTGATTTCGTCATTTTCGATGTCGGCCGGAGTCGGTTGCTTCCTCTGTTCGACCAGATCTCCAGCCCCCACCTTCATCCATTTTTCGAGGCTAAAGGACTGATCCTGCAGAGCGTGCGTCAGCTCGTGGGCCAGCACCGGGCGCTGCTGCTCGACCCCCAGCCAGTCGAGCAGGTTCACCGTCTTGGTCTTGGGATCGTAATATCCGGCAATCTGTTCGCGCAGCAAAGCCACCAGAAATTTTCCCAGATCGAAATCTGCGGGCAACAAGCCAAATTTCTTCAACACCAGTTCCGAGCGCCGTAGACGCTTGGCGTCTTCGTCGTCGGACATGTGTTTGCTCATGTAGGCCACCAGCTGGTCGCGACTGGTAAGTCTTCGCTTGACGTCGTGCTTGATCGGCAGGTCCGTGTCGGTACTCGAGAACTTCAGAATCTGGTCCACTTCGCGAAAAAGTTCGTCCGCTTCCTGGGGCGAGATTTTCTTCTCGCTGGGGACCGGAGCTGATGTGTCCGGAGGGGCCGAGGACGACTCGGCCGCCGATTTCTTGTCTTGTGCAGCCGGAGACGATTCGCCGGAGGGATTTTGCGGGGATTCGGCATACACTCCCAGAGCCAAGAGCAATCCCAGCCAAACTGTGCACAGCCCGAACCTAGTTTTTCGATAGAATTTCTGCATTTCTGTCATTGGATCCGTTCATGTCCGACGCCGATCGTCGCCAATCCGCCGCCCAATACTTCGAGCAGGCCTACGAGCTGCAGAGGGCAGGTGCCGTCCAACCAGCCATCGAACTCTACACTCGTTCGATCGCCGCCTTCCCGACCGCTGAGGCGTACACCTTCCGCGGCTGGGCCTACTCCTTGCTCGGCGATTACGACCGCGCCATCTCCGAATGTTTGGAAGCCATCCAGGTAGATCCCGACTTCGGCAATCCTTACAACGATATCGGGGCTTATCTGATTGAACAAGGGAAATGGGACGACTCGGTTCCCTGGTTCGAGAAAGCCGTGATGGCCCCGCGCTATGAGGCCCGCTGCTATCCCCACTTCAATCTGGGCCGCGTCTACGAGCACCAGCACCAGTGGCAAAAGGCGAAGGACTGCTATCGAAAGGC
>PKYX01000428.1:1805-15710 GCA_003132825.1 Acidobacteriaceae bacterium | reverse complement strand
AGTTTCGGGGAGGGGATAAGCCCGGGCATCGAGCAAGCCGGGGCGCCACAGGCCGTCGTCGCTTTGGATGGAGCGAATCTTTTCCGCCATGTCGCGGTAGAGCGCTTCATAACGGGGCCGGGCAGGATGGTCCGGCGGCATGGTTTCGAGCACGCGCACGATGCCCCCCAGGACCCAGCCATTGCCGCGNNGACCAGAAAATCTTTTTGCCGTTGGCCTCATGGCGGTCGAGAAATGTGGCGTCGCGGGAAAACAGATGCTCCGCGGGATCATAGAGCAGGCGGACCGTGACCCACCATTGCCGATCCATGTAATCCAGGTACTTGGGCTGGTCGGTCAGTTGCGCCAGGCCGCTCCATACCGGCGGTGCCATGAAGAGCGCGTCCGACCACCACCAGACGGGCTTCGTCGGGTCGTCCGGGAGAGCCAGGATGCGGTCGAACTGCGCTTCGAGCGGCGCAATTTTCCGCGGGTCGGGNNGCCTGGTCGTCGGCGTGGGTCTGTCGCGGTCCGAGCTGCCAGTGGAAGGCTTCGCCAGCCTGCTCGACCACTTGCCGGTAGCGTGGGTCCCCGAGTGTGTCGCTGGCCGCGATCATGCCCGCGTAGAGCGCGGCGAAAGTCCAATCCTGGCTGGGCTTCGCTTGGNNCTGCCAGTCGGCGACCTTGCGCATGGCGGAGTGGATCGAGCCGCGGCGGAGGCCGGCGGAAAGGTGGCTGAGCGGTCCCGGGTTTCGGAGGGCATCACCGGCGGATGGAGGCGCAACTGCCTGCGAGGTGGTTTGCGCGAAGCAGACTTCGATCGCCATGACCACGGCGACGAGTCTTGCGAGGATGAGCCAGAGGCGCCAGAGCCGCCCGGTCATCGGTGGGCGTGGGACAGGAGAACCCATGGGTGGTGGGTGTGGCTGAACACCGCGGTTTAAAACTAAGTTCGATCGCAGGCGGTTGTCAACGTGGGGATTGGAGACGGGAGGACACGGATTCAGGAGGCGGGGGAAAGACGCGGATCGCCGAGCCGGAGTGCAGGTTGTACGATGGAGGACATGCGGATCACGCGCCCCGGAATATTTTGCATAATCCTCGGAATGGCGGCGGCCATTGCGCTCGGCCCGTTGGCCGCGATGCTCCCAGGCGAGACACGAGAAGCGGCGGCGGTCCTGGTCGTGTCGAATCCGACCGCGCTCCAGCGCTCTAGCGAAGTGGTCGAGATCCCATTGGCCGAGGTGCAGTCACACGCCCACATCCCTGATATGTCGAGGATGGTGATCAGGGACCGGGCGAACGGCCGACGGGTCCTGACCCAGATCTATGATGCCCGGCCACTCGGCGGTCCCGAGGAACTGCTTCTGCTGCTTGATCTCGGACCGAAAGCAACCCTGACCTTCGATCTCTATGACGAGGCTTCCGCCGAGCCCATGCCGTCGCGGGTTTTCGCGCGCCAGGTGCCGGAGAGAGAAGATGACTTCGCCTGGGAGAATGACCGAGGGGCGTACCGCGTGTACGGGCCAGCACTCGAAGCTACCGGAGAGATCGGATCGGGCATCGACGTCTGGTCAAAGCGCGTGCCGGATCTGGTCATCAACGCCTGGTACAAGCGGGACTTTGAAGGACAGCGCACCCACAATCCGGCGATGAGTTACCACGTGGATAACGGACAGGGGCTCGATTCTTACAAGGTGGGGACCTCGCGCGGCTGCGGCGGAACCGCGGTGTGGGAGGGGGGAAAGCTGGTGGCTTCCCGCAACCTGACCACATCCCGCATCGTGGCAGATGGGCCGATCCGGGTGGCTTTCGAGCTCGAATACGCTCCCTGGAAAGCTTCCGGCACCGAGGTCGAAGAGAGCAAGTATGTGGAGCTCGATGCCGGGTCCCACCTGAATCACTTGCAGTCCACCTTTCGCTTCACCGGGCCCCAGCAGATCGAGGTGGCTGCCGGGCTCGCCCTGCACCAGCCCGCGCGGCGCCAACTGCTCGCCCACGGAAGAATTGTCTCGGTCTGGGACTCGCCGCAACTGGCGAGCGCGGGACACATTGTCACGGGACTGATTCTTCCGGGGCCGGAAAAGGCGGGGTTCACCGAGCGCGAGGGCAACGCCGTGCTGCTCGTGCCGGTGAAGCCGGGCGCCTCGATTCGCTATTACGCGGGCGCGGGCTGGTCGCAGGCTGACATGCCGACCCAGGAGGCCTGGAACGCTTACCTCATCGAGTACCTGGAGCGGCTCGAGCATCCGGTCGCGCACCGCTGGACAACCAGCAAGATTCCCTAGCGGATCGGGCGGGTGGCGTTCCCGGCGTATCGGCCGGCGCCAGCTGGCGGGACGCCCTTGCCGGCTTTTCGCCGCCGAGCGGGACTGCGGCACACCGGGCCGGGGGGGGAATTGGTACAATCCGTCGCATGAAAATCCAATGGTTGAGGCTTCTCATGGTTTTGCTGCTCGGATCGAGTGCGGCTTTCTCCGAGGACATTCAGAAACTCGATGCCGCCGTCGATCAGATTGTGCCGGCCAATGCCAAGGTAGAGCGGGTGGCCACCGGTTTTGATAAATGGCTGGAGGGTCCGGCCTGGACTCGCGATGGCACGCTGATGTTTGCGGAAATTCCCGCCAACAACATTGATCAATGGAGCCCTGGTCATGGCGCAACCGTCTTTCTGCACCCCAGCGGATACAAGGGGGCTGAGCCATTCAAAGGCCCGGAACCAGGCTCGAACGGGATGACGCTCGACCAGGACGGCCGGGTGAGCGTCGCAGGTCACGCCCAACGCAACGTTTGGCGCTTCGAGTCCCTTGATCCTCATGCGCAGATTACGATTCTCGCGGACTCCTATCAGGGCAAGAAGCTTAGTAGTCCGAACGATCTGGTGTACAAATCCGACGGCTCGCTCTACTTCACCGATCCTCCCTACGGTCTGCCCACGCAGGGCGATGATGATCCGCAGAAGGAGTTGAAGATCAACGGGGTTTACCGCATTCCGAATGCGCGCCAGCAAAAGCCGGGCGCACCCCCGGACCGGGATCAGCTGCAGCTGATCATCAAGGATCTGGGACGGCCGAACGGCATCGCTTTTTCTCCGGACGAGAAATTCCTGTACATCGCGGAATCGGGCAAGAACGTATGGATGCGGTACCGTGTGCTACCCGACGGATCGGTGACTGATGGGATGGTGTTTCTCGATGCCTCGTCCTCTCCGGGGGTGGGCGGACCGGACGGCATACGGGTCGACGAGAAGGGGAACCTCTATGGATCGGGCCCGGGTGGCGTCTGGATCATTTCCCCGGAGGGAAAGCACCTCGGAACCATCCACGTGCCCGAGAGAGTCAGTAATGTGGCCTGGGGGGACGCGGACGCCAAGACGCTTTACATTACCGCCAGCACCAGCGTGTATCGCATCAAGCTGAACATTGCCGGCGTACGGAACTAATCGTCTCCGGATCATCATTTCCCGTCAACAGAAACTTGGTTTTCTCCGGCGCGGTCCCTCGCCTACTTGGCGCGAGGGCTCCCGCTAGACGAATCGGTGCGGGCTTCCACACCCAAGGCAAACTCTCGCAGAGCTGACGACCGGGCCCCCCGGGGGGTCCCTTTTCTGTCGGTCTGACAGGCGCGATGTTGGGGAAGCTCCCCTATATTTGGGGGGGAATTTTGTTACATTGTAGCGGGCGAGGAAGTGGGGTCCTGGGGGAAAATGTTGGCCTTGATTCCACAAAATGAGAGCACAGAATGATTGGCGAAGTTATCTCGCATTACCGCGTGATTGAAAAGCTGGGCGGCGGCGGGATGGGTGTGGTTTATAAGGCCGAAGATACCGACCTGGGTCGCTTTGTCGCCCTGAAATTCTTGCCCGAGGAACTGGCGCGCGACGCGCAAGCGTTGGAGCGTTTCCGGCGCGAGGCGCGAGCCGCATCGGCGCTGAACCATCCGAACATCTGCACGATTTATGAAATCGGCAAGACGGCCACGCTGTCGTTCATTGCCATGGAGTATCTGCAGGGCGTGACCTTGAAGCACACGGTCAACGGGCGCCCGCTCGACATCGACACGCTGCTCACGCTCGCCATCGAAATCGCCGATGCCCTGGACGCGGCGCACGCCAAGGGCATTGTCCACCGTGACATCAAGCCGGCGAATCTGTTCGTGACCGATCGCGGACACGCGAAGATTCTGGATTTCGGGCTGGCGAAGGTCGCCTCCGGATCTCGAGTGGCCGAAGGTGCTACGGTCGCGACCGCGGGCGTGAGCGCCGAACACCTCACCAGTCCGGGCAGCACCTTGGGGACAGTCGCCTACATGTCGCCGGAGCAAGTGCGGGCCAAGGAATTGGACGGGCGCACGGATTTGTTTTCCTTCGGCGTGGTGCTTTACGAAATGGCCACGGGGACGTTGGCGTTCCGCGGGGAAAGTTCGGGAGTGATCTTCGATGGAATTCTCAACCACACACCGATCGATCCCGTGCGCCTGAACCCCGATCTGCCCGCAAAACTGGGAGACATCATCAATCGGGCGCTCGAAAAAGACCGGGAGCTGCGTTATCAGCACGCCTCGGACATGAAATCCGAATTGCTGCGCCTCCGGCGGGATACCGAGCGGGGCCGAGTGCGGTCCATTTCGGAGTCCCCGGGGTTCCTGCCCCCACAAAGAGAGTCGCCATCCGCGTCCGGCGCGGCGGACCTGCTGCGGAACGGATCGCAAGCCAACCGAGAACCGGAACGCCGTTCCGCGGCTCCGGTGACCACGGTTTCCGCGAGCGGTCCGGAGATGGCTCCCGGACGAAGGCCGGCGAGCGGATCCGGGCGCTGGAAGGTTGCGCTGCCGCTGGGGTTGATCCTCGCACTCCTGGCATTGGCCGGTGGCTACTACTATTGGCGCGGGGATCGAGTGGTGCAGCTGACCGACAAGGACCAGCTCATCCTGGCCGACTTCACCAATCAGACCGGCGATCCGGTATTTGATTCCACGTTGAAGGAAGCCCTGGCGATCCAACTCGACCAGTCGCCGTTGCTGCAGTTGATCAGTGATCGGGAACTGCACGACAACTTGCAATACCTGGGCCAGTCGCGCGACCAGAGGATCACGCCTGAACTGGCGCAACAGATTGGACAGCGCCTGGGAGTGAAGGTATATCTGACGGGCACGATTGCCCCCTTAGGTTCCTCCTACGTGATTTCGATTGATGCCGTCAACTGCGCCACCGGCGATGCGGTGGCGCGGGAACAAGTCACGGCACCCGACAAGAATGGGGTGCTGCCGGCGGTGTCGAGCGCTGCGACCGCCATGCGCGCGCACCTGGGAGAGTCGATGGCCTCGATCCAGAGACTGACAACTCCCTACACCAACGTTACCACGGCCTCATTGCAGGCTTTTCATGCCTTCTCCCTGGGAGAGGAAGAACATCGCATGGGTCATGACAATCCTCAGGCTTCCTCGTTTTACACGGAAGCCATTCGGCTCGATCCGAGTTTTGCTATGGCCTACGCCCGTTTGGGCGTGACCTTCGGGAATGAAGGGGCGATCGCGAAAGCGCTCGAGTATATGAGAAAAGCCTACGATCTGCGCCAGCGCGTGACCGAGCATGAGCGCATCTACATTGAGTCGCAATATGCGTTCCAGCAATTTGATCTTCCGAAAGCCGTGGAATCTTACAAGCTGTTTGTTGCCACCTATCCGCGCGACGGCGCGGCCTGGAACAATCTGGCGATCCTCGACTTGACGATCGGCGACTTCGAACAAGGGGCCAAGGATTTCCAAAAGGGCTGGGAGCTCGCGAAGTGGGATAACGTAGCCGCGACCAACGCTGCCAGCGCTTCGATCTCGATTGACCACTTGGCCGATGCCGACCGTTATTTGAGAGAGGCCGTGCAGCAGGGGGGCGGCCAGGATCCGAGCTATCAGTCAGGAGCCATGACCCTGGAACTGCTGGCGGGGAGAAGGGGATGGGAACAGCATTTGCAATGGGCGACGGCTAACCCGGACGGGTTCACGGTGGAAGGAGTGGCCGGCATTCTCTATTTCTATCTGGGCCAGATGCATGCGGCGGATCAGCAATGGGAGCACGCGGCACAACGAGCGGAGCAGCAGCACTTGCCGGACGCCGCCGGCGGCCTCTATGCACTGAAGGCACTTCACGATGCTTTGGTCTCAGATTGCCCGGCGGCGCGCGATGCCGCTCATCGCGGCCTCGCCCTTGATCATTCCATGGCGACCGTGCCCGACGCTTCGCTGGCACTAGCTTGGTGCGGCGAGTCTGCCTCCGCACAAAAAGAAGCCGAGCGCCTGGCGTCAGAAAATCCCACGAATACATTGGCCAACGAAGTTTTTCTTCCCGAGGTGAAGGCCGCCATCGCGGCTTCCCAACACCATCCCGACCAGGTATCCGGGTTATTGAGTTCGGCCAGCCCTTATGTGTTGGTATCGAAGGCTCCGCAGCTTCTGGGACGCGCCTCTCTCGATATGAATCAGCCGCAGCAGGCGGTGCAGGACCTCGCAGCCGGACTCAGGTATCGCGGAGTAGGACTGCAAGAGGGAAACACCGGGACTACTCAGTCGCCCGACTATGGCCTCTGCCTTCTCGAGACCGCCCGGGCGCAGGCGCAGTTCGACCAGGCGGCCGCCAGCAAGAGCTATCAGCAGCTGCTCGATCTGTGGAAGAACGCGGATGCAGACTTCATTCCTCTTGCGCAGGCCAAGCGCGAGTTCGCAGGGCTCGCCGCTCAACCCAAGTGACCTTTTACCGATTCTGCCTTCGAGGAGCGGTTTTCGCTGGGAGGAACCGAGCTGCGATGGCCTGCGGAACAATTCCATTCTCCTACCTCAGCGCCTGAAGCCGTCCCTTGCTACAATCCGTCGGATGAAAATCCGACGGTTCAGCTTTCTCCTGGTTTTCGTGCTCGCTGGGGGCGCGGCCTTCTCCCAAGATATTCAGAGACTCGATTCTTCCCTCGATCAGATTGTGCCGCCCGATGCCCAGCTGGAACGTGTGGCCACCGGTTTTGACAAATGGCTCGAAGGGCCGGCCTGGACGCACGATGGCACGCTGATGTTTGCGGAAATTCCCGCCAACAATATTGATCAATGGAGTCCCCACCAGGGCGCGACCGTCTTCCTGCATCCCAGCGGATACCAGGGGTCTGAGCCGTACAAAGGGCCGCAGCCGGGGTCGAATGGGATGACACTCGATGCCGACGGGCGGGTCAGCGTCGCGGGACATGCGCGACGCAACGTCTGGCGACTGGAGTCGATCGATCCGCATGCGCAGATCACGATTCTGGCGGACTTATATCAGGGCAAGAAGCTGAATAGCCCGAACGATCTGGTGTACAAGTCCGATGGCTCGCTGTATTTTACCGATCCTCCTTATGGGTTGCCGACCCAGGGCGATTCCGATCCGCAAAAGGAACTGCCAGTCAACGGGGTCTACCGCATCCCGAATGCGCGCCAGCAGAAACCGGGCGCTCCGCCGGATCGGGACAAGTTGCAACTGCTGATCAAGGATCTCGGCCGGCCGAATGGACTGGCTTTTTCTCCGGATGAGCAATTTCTGTACGTAGCGGAAACCGCCAGGAAAGTGTGGATGCGCTATCGCGTGCAGGCTGACGGCTCGCTGACCTCCGGAGCTGTCTTTCTCGATTGTTCTTCCGATCCTCGATTAGGCTCGCCGGACGGCGTGCGGGTTGACAAGAAGGGAAATGTATATGGCTCAGGACCGGGTGGGGTCTGGATCATTTCCCCGGAGGGCAAACACATCGGGACCATCCAGGTACCGGAGAACGTCAGCAATGTGGGGTGGGGCGACAAGGATGGCAAGACGCTTTACATCACTGCCAGCACCAGCCTGTACCGCATCAAGTTGAACATCGAGGGCCTGAGGTATTGAGCCAGGCTGGCCGAACCAGGGTCGACCGAGACCTGTCGGTCGCCTAAGCTTCTCTCCATTTACTGGCCACCTGGGGTAGGAGCGACGGGCTTCGGTTGCCGCACCAACATCGCCAGGCGCGGGAACAGGAAGTGGCCGGCTGCGTCGTCGATGACGTTAACCTGACAGGTGTAGAAGCCGGGCTTCAGTTGGGTGAGGGGGACATCCAGCTGGACGACGGCGGCGTGACGGGCCATGTCCGAAGCGCTGATTTCCTTGGTTTCCACCAGCGGAGTTTCGAAGGTTTTCACGCTGCCCTGGAAAAAAGCCACATTGGAGAGAATCCGTACGCTGCCACTCGGAGCTTTGGCTTTGCCGTTCGCGGCAGCTTCGTGGCCTGGGTCGTAGACTTCATAATAAAGATAGAGATGCTGTCCGTTGGTGAAGACGTGGGTAACGTTCGGAATCATCTCCGAGCCATCGCGCACCAGCGGGTCGTCGATCTTGCCGTGCTTGGTGGCGGGTTGGATTTGGCTGGCCAGCACGACCGAACTCATCTTCATCGGGTCGGTTTTGAAGTCGGGCACGACGATGTCGGTTTCAAACGACCCCATGCGGCCGGTCTGGTTCTCGCGGACCACGAACTTCAGGTGGTACTTGCCGGAGGGCAGGACAAATCCGCTGTCGTACTGGACATTTTTTTGCTTGACCGCGGCGGAAGTATCGACCGCCAGCTTAACCGTATCGCGCATGTCGCCGACCGAACGCTTGCTGCTGTCGAGCGCCTCGCCGACGATGTCGAGCGTGGCTTTGTCGCGGGTGCTATTGCTGACGAAGGGAATTTCCTGGCCGGGGACGGCGAGCGAAATGGGGACGAAAAATCGGTCGTTGCCGATGCGGAAATATCCGGCGGCCAGATAGACCGGCAAATCGGTACTGGGAAGGTCGGAAGCCAGTTCCTCATCCAGTTGACGCTCGCGGTCTTCCTGGGTCGAGTGCTTGAAATCGGCGGGCGCGTAGTAGCCGCGGCGGTATTCGATTTTGTATCCCGCCCCCTTGAGCTGCACGGTGATGCGGCGGTAGTGGCCGTCGCGCGCGAGATTGGTGCTGTGATAGCCGAGGATGTAGTAGGTAGAAGTGGCGTCCTGCACCCCTTTGAAGACTTTGCCGAAGTCGTTCGAGTCAAGGAAAGCCTTGCCGCCGGTGTCGCCGGCGAGCGTGACCAGCGTTTCCTGGCTGGCGAAGTTGGCATTCATGGCATTCATGGCGGTAGCGCCCGAGTAGACGGAAACACCCCGCAAGCTAGCGCTTTGCGCCTCGCCGCCAGGCACGATGGCTTCGAGGCCAGTGATGTCGAGGGTGTAGATGGACATGTTGGCGCGAACCGCGGCGTTGGTGGCGGCCCGCAGCTCGGATTGATTCTCGAGACCGGTGCGGGTCATGCCGTTGGAAATGTAAATGAGGGATTTTTTTTGCTCGACGTGGGAAAGCGATGCCGCGATCGAACGCAGGGCTTCGAGGCGGCGGTCGGTGTTGAAGATATTGAACTCGGTGTCGTCGACGGTGAACGAGCCTCCCGTGTCGGGCGTGTCCTCGGTGCTGCCGGTCGAACCGTTTTCAAAGCCCTGGCCGGCGCCCGAACCGAACGATTGCAGAACTTTCTTGAGCGCGGCGCGGTCGTCGGTAAAATCCTGGTTCACTTGGAGCGAATCTCCGAGCGAGACCACCGCGACCAGATCGGCGGGCGCCATTTGTTTGGCGACGTAGTTGAGCGCGGCGGTCGAAGCGTGGTCGATCTGGTCGGGCTCCATCGAGGAAAGATCGAAAAACAGAACGATCATACGGCGATCTTTGAAAGCGCCCAGGGCGGTAGCGACTTCATTGGCGGGAGCGGTCGGCGTGGCCGGCTTGCTGAGTTGCGGGCCGAGCAGCTTGGTTTGCGCGACTTCGGCGGTGGCCACCGCGTCGGTATTTTCGAGATCGAAGGAGATGACGTTCTGCGCTTTGCCGTCCTCTTTGACGCTGAAGTCTTCGGGCTTGAGGTTGCGGACGAAGTTTCCGTTCTTGTCGCGGACGGTCACGTTGACCAGCACCAGCTCGGTTTGGGCGTGGAAAGTGTAGTCGACATCCTGGGCGGGAAGCGCGGGGGCGACGAGTGCCAGTTGCAGGAGAATTGCGAGGAGTTTGGCGGTGTGGTCGGTCGGAGTCATGATGGTTGTTACCTCGCTTCCGGAATGGCCATTTCGAGCCTGAGGGGAAATCTGCTTTTCCTGCGAGCCTCCGGGATCCGAGATTCCTCCTGAGGCAAGCTCCTCGGAATCGCAACCCAGATCTGTTGACTCGAACTCCGGTCCATCTTCTTCATTGCGTCCCTATTGCTCGCGTCCCAGTCAAAATCTGAAGCGGGCTGTCATGGTGATGGTCCGCATGGCGCCGGTGCCAATCACCTCGCCAAATGTCGGCGAATTTACCGTCGTGTCGATGGCCGCGAAATTGGGGTGGTTGAAAACGTTCGAGGCCGAGGCGCGAAGCTCGAGCGTGCGGCTCTCCTTCAACGGGACCAGCTTGTTGAATGCCATGTCGAACACGACTTCGCCGGGCCCTTCGATGGTGTTCCGGCGAGCGTCGCCGTACTGGCCGGCAGGGGGAACGACGAAGGCCGCGGTGTTAAACCATTCCGCAATCGACGGATTAGGCACGGTCACTGGCGCTCCGGGAATCACATCGGCGCGCAGAATGCCATTGGTGCCACGGTTGACATCGTCGAAGTTGCCCAGCACGTTCGGAGTGAAGAACATGCCGTCGGCGATCGTCCAGTCGCCGCTCCAGGTCCAATCGCCGAATATGGCGCGGAACGGGCTGTTGCCGGCAAGCCAACGCTTGTCATGGCCAAAGGGCAACTCCCAGAGATAGTCGGCGGTGAACTTCTGCGGCTGATCGAGGCTCGAAAGGCCACGCTCGGCGGCCAAGTTGAAGGGATCCTGCGCGACCGAGAAAGCGCCTCCGCCGATCGAGGAAACATCATCCATCACCTTGGAGAATGTGTAGGTGCCGCCGATCGAAACGCCGCGCTGCAAGCGTTTGCGCAAGCGGACCGACCCGGCGTTGGCGCTCGAATAACCCTGCGAAGTTTGCCAGAGGAAGGCCTGCGCTGTCGGAATGCGGATGCCGGTCAGAAGACTGTTGGGGGCAATTTCGTCGTCGAGACGTGTGCCCTTCGACCCGGCATAGTCGAGGTTCAGGAGCAGCGTTGGCCGGATCTGCTGCTGAATGTCGAGGAAGCGAATCTGCACGTAGCCGAGGCGGTAGTTGGGATCGATGGCGTAGCTGTTGGTAATCAGGCCGCCGGTTGGAGTGGGGAAACCGTTTTGCAGAGTGAGTGCGCCCACCGCGGATTGCACGTTGGTTTCGGTGTTGGCGAAGGGCGGTTGGAAGGCGAGTTTCTGGGCAATGGTCTGAAAGGCGCCGGTGTTGTAGTTGATGCCGTAGCCGGCGCGAACCACCATTTTGTCCCAGGGCTTCCAAGCGATGCCGACGCGAGGGGCAAAGTTGTTGCGGTCGGGATGGACCAAGGTTGGGGGATAGCCCTGGCCGGGCAGCACTGGCATCAGCGTGGGAGTGCCGAGCTCGGGATTGAGAACGCCGGGAGAAAGAATCAAATTGGCGATGCGATTATTGAGCTCGGTAAACGGAGAAACGTACTCCCAGCGCACGCCCAGATTGAGGGTGAGATTGCCTCGCAGTTTCCATTCATCCTGGGCGTAGGCGTCCCAGGAATTTCCGCGGAAGTGGTAGGTATTGGTGGTGAGCGGATTCAACGCGGTTTGCAGCGAAGTCTGTTGCGGCAGGCCGAGTAGGAAATCGGCGAAGTCGTAGCCGGTGTTGGGCACGGACTGTCCATTGATGAATTCTGCGGTGTTATCGCCGGTGAAAATAAACGAGCCGCGGGGATTGCTGTCGGCTTCGCTGTTGAGCTCAATGCGGCGGAAGTCGCCGCCCCAGCGCCAGGTATGCTTGCCGTGATTCCAGACTAGGGCGTCGCCGAAGGTGAGGGTCTGGTTGCGGTTGAATGAAGGCGCGATGTCGCTGAGGCTGCCGAAATGGGTGAACGAGAGATTGGGCAAGCCCCAATCGAAGGGGTTCTGGGAGACGCCGGTAATGCCCAGGTCGCCGGTAATGTCCTGCGAAAACGCGTAGAGATTCTGGGTGCGGGTCCGGCTGGTGTTGAACTCCGCGCGGGCCGTGTTGGTCAGCTTGCCGACGCTGCGCGTGTAGGAAATCGGGACATCCCAGGCGCGGAGATTCACGGTGCCACCGACACTTGGAAACGGATTGGTCTCGTTCGAGGCAGTCGCATGGTAATGCAAACCGATGGTCAAGTTGTTGCGGGGGGCGCGGGAGCCGCCGCGGCCTCCGCCCCCACCACCTCTGCCCCCGCCTCCACGCTGTCCGGGGGCGGGGGCGGCGCCGAAGGTGTGATTGATGCGGAGGTTCAGGTCGTCGTTGTCGCTGTTTACCGAAGTCACGAAATGAAAGTTCTTCTGGACGCCGGCCAAGTTGGGCAGCGGGATATAGGGCAGCAAGCCTTGCGCGATCGGGCTGATGGCCAATCCTGAATTCGCCAAGTTGGCGCCGGGGATGAGCTGGTCGGTGAACGGATTGAAGAGCTGTACCGGGACTTGCGTGGGCGCGCCATTGCCGCCCTGCGAGGTCATGGTCGCGGCGGAGAAATCGCCCATACGCTCAGCCAGCGTAGGAACGGTGGAGTATTCGTCGTAGGGATTCTGGTTGCGCATCCCCGTGTAGTTGATGAAGTAGAACGTCTTGCTGCCGCCCTTGTAGATGTGCGGAATATTCAGTGGGCCACCGATGGAGCCGCCGAAGCGGTTGGTCATCCCGCTCGGCTTGGTCGACGGCTGGTCGGTCAGGGCAAACGGGCCGGCATTCAACGCCGAGTCGCCGACGGTGTAGAAAACAGATCCATGGGGACGATTGATGTCGAAGCGGCCGCCCCGGCCGCCGCCGAAGAAGATCGGCGAACCTCCGAAACCGCCGCCCCGGCCGCCGAAACCACCGCCGCCACCACCACCCAAGATTCCGCCGCCCGGACCGCCATTCTGTTGCTGAAACTCCTGGACACGCTCGCGAAATTCATCGCCATTGAGCGATCCCATAGGATTTTGCGTGGTCCCGGAGACCGCCACCGATTCGGTAGCTGAATCCGGCGAAATGCCCGGCACGGGCATGCCTGTAGGCGCTATCTGATCCGCTCCGTTGGCTGCCTGGTCGGCGCCCTCGCTCTGGTTCAAGGCGAGGCTTTGGAATCCGCGTCGCCCGGGGTTGTTGGCAGAGCCCCCGGGCGCAGCGGCACCCAGAGCAGCTGCGATCTGGGCCTGCAATGGCGAGGGCGCGGCCTGTTGGGCGCGGGAGAGCAGAACCATTTCCAAGTCCGCCTGAACATTGTTAGTCGCCGGAGCGATTACAACTTCGTGGGTGAGAAGGGCGAAGGCAGCCATTTGCGCGCGCAGCACGTAGCGGCCATTGGCTGGGACCTCGAGGACATACCTGCCGTCGACGCCAGTCCAGGCGATCGCTTTCTGTCCGGTGAGCGTGTTGAGGGCGGTGACCGTGGCCCCGGGAAGCGGCATATTGCCGGACTTCACCAAACCGTGGACGATGCCGCCCTGCGTGGCCGGAATTGGAATTTCGGCAGGCGAAGATTGCGCCCGCAAACCACCGGGGACGAGCAGCCCGAGGAAAATTCCGAGCAGGACTCCGCAGCCCGGCACCGAGATGGGAAACGCCGGGCCGAAGGCCCGAAGATGAGGCCGCAATCTCATGAACGAGAATCCGACATGGCGGTTGGATGCGGTCTCATGTGCCGGCTTCCTGTGGGTTTCCGTTCGACTTGGTTCGGGTTTCGGGAAACCGACGCGAAACTTGGGGCGCGGGCAGGCGGCCCTCGCAAATCCATATGTAGGCACTCGAGCGGCCCCAGCCGTTCCCGAACGCCAGACCTTCGGGCGCGTTCGCCTGGTTCCGGTATCGAGCCACGG